>DOVA01000121.1 GCA_003520315.1 Rikenellaceae bacterium
TTCTTGGTGATAATATCTTTTACGGTCAATTTTTTTCAAGAATGTTAAAAAATGCTGTCAAAAGTGCAGAAGAGTCTTCAGAAGCCACCGTATTCGGTTACTGGGTCAGCGATCCGGAAAGATACGGTGTTGCTGAATTTGACAGAACTGGTAAAGTGCTCAGCATAGAAGAGAAACCCATAAATCCAAAAAGCAATTATGCAGTAGTTGGCCTCTATTTCTATCCCAACAAAGTAGTAAAGGTTGCAAAAACCATAAAACCATCTGATAGAGGAGAACTGGAAATTACATCCGTCAACCAGGAATTTCTCAAAGAGAAGAAATTAAATGTTCAACTTCTCGGTCGCGGATTTGCATGGCTCGATACAGGTACTCACGACTCGCTATCAGATGCCTCTACATTCGTCGAAGTAATTGAGAAACGACAAGGCCTTAAAATTGCATGTCTCGAAGAGATCGCATACAAAAATGGTTGGATTAACGAAAAGAAGCTTATTGAAATTGCCCGACCAATGATAAAAAACCAGTATGGACAATACCTGATTAATCTTACAAAAAAGAAAAAATGAATTTTATCAGAACAGCAATATCCGATGTATATATCATAGAACCAATTGTTCATGGAGACGAGAGAGGATATTTCATGGAGTCCTTTCTATTGTCAGAATTTCAAAGGGAGATTTCTAAAATATCTTTTGTGCAGGAAAACGAATCCTGTTCAAAATACGGAGTATTACGCGGCTTACACTATCAGGCAGAGCCATTTGCCCAGTCAAAGCTAATCAGAGTAGTTACCGGCAGGATAATGGATATAGCAGTTGACATTCGCAAAGGTTCACCAACATTTGGCAGATATATAGCCGTAGAACTCTCGGGAACTAACAAACGACAGCTTTTTATTCCAAAAGGTTTCGCCCATGGATTTTCTGTGCTTGAAGATAATACAATTGTTCAATATAAGACCGATAACATCTATTCGCCCAAGCATGAAAGAGCAATTCTCTGGAACGACCCGTCACTTGGTATTGACTGGGGAATACCGGCTAAAGACGTTATTCTCAGCGACAAAGATAAGAAACATCCACTCCTTAAAGATGCTTACCTTTTTGAATATATAGATAATCAACAATAACTAATGACAGGGACTTTAGTGACAGGCTCAAACGGCCAACTGGGTAATGAATTGCGGGCAATAGAAAACAAGTTGCCCGGCATTGTTTATTACACAGATATAGAAGAACTGGATATTTGTAACAAAGAGGCCGTAATCCAATTTATTAAAAAGAATAATATAGATTTGATAATAAACTGCGCTGCCTACACTGCAGTAGACAAAGCAGAAGACGAGCCAGCAGTCGCATATAAATTAAATGCAGAAGCTCCAGGTTTTCTGGCAGAGGCTGCCAGAGAAAACAACACACTTTTGATTCACATCTCTACAGATTACGTCTTTGATGGCAAAGGACCAAAACCCTATAAAGAGTCAGATATAACTGCCCCGGTTTCTGAATACGGAAAGACAAAGCTTGCAGGAGAGAAGGCTATAGAAAATTCCGGATGCAGATATCTGATTCTTAGAACATCTTGGTTATATTCTATTTATGGCAATAACTTCGTAAAAACAATCGTGCGTCTCGCAAGAGAAAAACAGGAGTTAAAAGTTGTATTTGATCAGACGGGCACTCCAACCTTTGCAGCAGATCTCGCCCTTGCAATTGCAGAAATATCAGCCCACAAAGATGACACATTTTATATTAAAAATGCTGAAAACCAAATATATAATTTCTCAAATGAAGGCGTTTGTTCTTGGTATGATTTTGCAGTAGAAATTATAAAATTCACCTCAAATACACTTCCAATTCATCCCGTAAGAAGTGAAGAGTTTCCTTCCAAAGTAGCAAGACCTGCCTTTTCTGTGCTTGACAAAACTCTCATTAAGAAGGTTTATGGCATAAATATTCCACATTGGAGAGATTCTCTTGAAAAGTGTATGAAAGTATTATTACAAACAAGACTATGAGACATATACTGATTACCGGAGGAGCCGGATTTATTGGTTCACACCTGGTCCGTCTAATGGTTAACAAATATCCTGATTATAGCATAGTAAACCTTGATAAACTAACTTATGCAGGTAATCTATCAAATCTGAAGGATATTGAAAACAAGGCAAACTACATCTTCATAAAGGGTGATATTTGCGACTTTGAATTAGTGAGAAGCATTTTCTCAGAGATGAATATTGATGGAGTGATGCACCTGGCAGCAGAATCACATGTCGACAGATCAATCAGGGACCCTTTTTCATTTGCCCAGACCAATGTAATGGGTACACTCTCACTGCTTCAGGCAGCCAAACTGTCATGGGAAAATAATTTCAAAAATAAGCTTTTTTACCATGTCTCAACAGACGAAGTTTACGGTTCACTGAATGACAGTATATCTTTGTTCAAAGAGACCGGCAGATATGAACCTCACTCTCCCTATTCAGCCTCCAAGGCTGCTTCAGACCACTTTGTAAGAGCGTATCATGACACATATGGACTTCCGATAATTATTTCAAACTGTTCCAACAACTACGGAAGTTATCAATTCCCCGAGAAACTCATTCCTCTTCTTATAAACAATATCAGGCACAATCAGCCTCTTCCGGTTTATGGCAAAGGTGAGAACATCAGAGATTGGCTATATGTCGAGGATCATGCAGCTGCAATAGATCTTATTTTTCACAAAGGAAAGGTTGGAGAAACTTATAATATAGGAGGATTCAACGAATGGAGAAACATCGACCTTGTGAAACTGATAATAAAGATCGTAGATAAAGAACTGGGAAGAGAAGATGGAAGCAGTGAAAAATTGATAACTTACGTAACAGACAGAGCAGGACATGATTTAAGATATGCAATAGATTCCACAAAACTTCAAACAGAACTTGGCTGGAGCCCTTCTGTACAGTTTGAAGAAGGACTTACTAAGACTGTACGCTGGTATCTGAGCAATCAGGAATGGCTTGACAAAGTCACCTCCGGCGAATACAGAAGATACTATGATGAGATGTACAGACAACCATAACTATTTTTAATTATCTTTGCCGCAGTTTATAAAAAGATGATGAAAAATTTTGCATTGATTGGCGCAGCTGGATATGTCGCTCCTCGGCATATGAAAGCAATCAAGGATACGGAAAACAACTTAATAGCAGCCTACGACATAAACGACAGCGTTGGAATAGTTGATTCTTATTTTCCAAAATGCGCATTCTTCAAACAGTATGAGCTTTTTGAAAGACATCTTTCCAAAAAGAGAGCCTTTTCAAACACCGGAGACCTCGAAAAAGATTATCCAAAAGGTAAATTGGATTATGTGTCAATATGTACCCCAAATTATCTTCATGACGCTCATATAAGATTTGGATTAAGAGAAGGAGCAGATGTTATCTGTGAGAAACCTCTTGTACTCAATCCATGGAATATTGATGCACTCGAATTTGCAGAAAAAGAGACAGGCCACAAAATATACAATATACTTCAACTCAGGTTGCACGACGCTATCATTGCACTTAAAAAAAGAGTTGACGAGGGACAAAAGGACAAAATATATGATGTTGATCTTACATATATTACTTCAAGAGGCAACTGGTACTACACCAGCTGGAAAGGAGATCCGCGCAAGAGCGGCGGAGTAGCCACAAATATAGGAGTCCACTTTTACGATATGCTTGGCTGGATTTTCGGAGATGTCAGGCAAAATATTGTACATATATCATCCCATGACCGCGTAGCAGGATATCTTGAATTTGACAAAGCCAAAGTAAGATACTTTTTAAGTATAAACGTTAACACACTTCCCGACGAGATAAGAGAGTCAGGCAAAAGAACATACAGATCCCTAACCATAGAAGGAGAAGAAGTGGAATTTTCAGAAGGATTTACAGAGCTTCATACTGCCTCTTACAGGCACATTCTCGAAGGCAAGGGATTTGGTCTTGAAGATGCACGTAAATGTATCCAAATAGTGCATGACATCAGAAATGCAACACCAATCGGACTGAAAGGTGACTATCATCCATTTGCACGTCTTCAACAGACACCACATCCTTTTGGCTGGAAATGAAAAAGAAAAAATATAATAACTTGAAAACAGAAAAAAAATTCGCATTAATGGGTGTCGCAGGTTATATTGCCCCAAGACACCTGAAGGCAATTAAAAATTCCGGGAATACCATGGTCGCATGCGTTGATCCTTTTGACAGCGTTGGCCTCCTTGACAGTTATTTCCCTGAATGCTCATATTTCAATCAGTTTGAGCTTTTTGACAGGCATCTTGCAAAACTTCAAAGTGCCGGACAAGGAATAGACTATCTCTCAGTATGCACACCGGATTATCTGCATGACGCTCACATTCGCTATGGATTAAAAATTGGAGCCAATGTAATAACTGAGAAACCAATGGTTCTAAATCCAAAAAAACTTGATGATATCGAGTTAGTAGAAAAGGAAACAGGTAAAAATGTATATACAATACTCCAACTACGTTATCATGATGTAATTCTCGGACTTAAAAAACAAATTGACGAAGGTCCGAAAGACAAGGTTTACAATATAGATCTCAACTATACTACTTCACGCGGAAGCTGGTTCTATACAAGCTGGAAAGGCAATCCCCTCCAAAGTGGAGGAATTGCTACCAATATAGGAATACATTTTTACGATATGTTCCAATGGATATTTGGCAAAGTGACCACAAACATTGTTCATATCAAAACACATGACAGGGTCGCAGGCCTTCTCGAGTTTGAAAAAGCACGCGTGAGATACTTCATGAGCATAAACTCTGACACATTGCCTCTTGAGATAAGAGCTACCGGTCAGAGAATTTACAGAGCCATTACCGTTGACGGCAATACATTCGATTTTACCGACGGCTTTGCAGATTTACATACAGAGTCCTATAAAAAAATTCTCGAGGGTC
>DOVA01000176.1 GCA_003520315.1 Rikenellaceae bacterium
AACAGGAAAAGCGTGGCGATACTCTATGCCTACACGATCGTTTTCGGCTTCGGGTATGGCTCCATTACCCCCATGATCCCGATACTGCTTGCCGACAGATTCGGAAGGGACGTGCTGGGATCGGCTTACGGATTGCTGATATTCTTCTCGGCCGGTATCGGTGGGAGCGTGGGGCCTATGATCGGGGGAATAATTTACGACAGGACGGGATCGTACAACCACGCCTGGCAGTTCAGTATAGCCGTTTTTATTCTTATCGCGTTCCTGATGCTGGCCTTGAAACCAAGAGAAATAAAATCCGTGGTGCAGGTCAGTCAGGATAGAATCAATGATTATAATGCCTAGCATATCCCTCTATCGAAACAGCTTTCACTTATTATGTTTATATCTGTAACTCGGCTGCCCGATAAGCCGTCAGAATCAGGACGTTAAGAAATAACCACTTGATATCGTTTCACAAAATAGCATGCTTATCTTACGGGCAATCCGGTATAAGTTAGAGATTCTAAAGCACTTGCAAGCTGTATCAACAAAGTTATCAACATGGTTTTCAACAAGTCTGTTGATTGTTCAGTCACCCTGCTCCTACTTACGGAAATCAAAGGCAATTTTCCAGAAATCGAAAAATGGGATCTATATCCGCAAGTCCCAAGAAATCATCCAAACGCTAAAACCGGTGACCGAACTTGCAAGCTTCCCAAACAGCTTAAACATAAAATCGACTATTACCGACAGAAAACTTCTACATATATTTTCCTTGACATAATATTCCAGTGGAGTTAAGAACTTGCAATCCTGACTAAATAATAACGTAATTGCAAACGAATATAATTCGGGGGGAATTATGATCGGATTACGAAAAGCTCTGTTTCTAGAAATGTTAGAGGCAGAGCTTTTGTTTTTTGTGAAACCCCGGACTTGCAATCGTTCATTCTAAAGATCGTAGCAAAAATTTTGATCAAATAGGATCAAATAGGGACGCTTCCCTATTTTTTTCTATTTTCTTAAAGTCCACATGGTTTGCAAGACACATAGAATAACATCAACTCTCCTGATCTGTGCCATTTTTATTGTTTCAATGTTTGTTTGTGGCAATTGCTTTGCGGAACGGAAACATTCTGAAAAATGGTACCAAGCTAAGTGGTGCCATGAAAATGGAGGACGGGAAGAAGCAGTACTGGCGGATAGAACAAGATGCGACTGTTTAACAAACACTCACGCGATTGAGTTTGACTTCGGCAATAAATGGGCAGAGGCCATAGGACAAAGCCTTTACTACTCTTTACAAACCGGCAAGAAGGCAGGTATTGTTTTGATCCTTGAGTCTTCAGAAGATTATAGATACTGGATAAGGCTCAATTCAACTATCAAGCATTTCAATTTGCCCATTGACACTTGGATAGTTAGAGGAGAAACACAATAGAGTCAAAGTGTAGCGATATGGGCAAGAAACAAGAATTTTTATGTGCCAATTGTAGCCACCAAGAAAATTTAAGGGTGAAGAGAGTTAAATAGGGGGAGTGTCCCTATTTTCCACTATTTTCCCCATATAGCGCCTCACATTTATTAATCCCGAAAGTTGAGTAAATAAGTTAAATAGGGGAGTATCCCTATTTTTTCAGGATGGAGAGTGCATCAACTTCTACATAACCTCTTTGATTGCTTCTAAGCTCAATACAGACTGTCCTAATGTGGTTAAGTTCTTGAATAATTTTCTTATAATGCAGCGCCAGTAAAGGAGGATGCTTATGGCTAAAATTCCGAAGAAAGTATCAGAGCGTCTCATAAAGGAGGTCCGTACCTTTCAGCGGGTGCTCAACAGAGCGAAAGACAGGGATGTGAATGAGTCGGATACCGTAACCATTGTTACTGACATATTATCAAATGTTTTGGGCTTCGATAAATACACGGAAGTGACAAGTGAGCAAGCTATACGAGGAACCTATTGTGACCTTGCTGTAAAACTAGATGGTAAATTACGGTATATTATGGAAGTGAAAGCTGTCGGCATAAATTTAAAAGAAAACCATTTACGGCAAGCAGTAAACTACGGCGCAAACCAAGGCATCCCGTGGGTTGTGCTCACAAATGGAATTGACTGGGAAATATTCAAAATCAAATTCGATTGCCCTATTAGTAGCGAACTTGTTTGTTCTTTCAATCTCATAGAACTCAATCCTAAAAGGCAAGAAGATCAAGAAAAGCTTTTCCTGTTATGCAAAGAAGGTATTGTCACCGCAGCTATCCAAGAATTTCATGCGCACGTTCAAAGTGTAAACCGACATATGATAGGGGCTATCGTAATTACAGATCCGATTCTTAATGCGATTCGCAAGGAATTAAGGCGAATTTCTCCGGGGTTAAAAGTAACTGTTGATGAAATAGAACAAATAATAATTCCCGAAGTGTTAAAACGAGACTTAATAGAGGGAAAACTTTTTGAAAATGCGAAGAAACAACTTAAGAAAACAGTAAAGAAAACCCAACCGAAGCGAAAATCCGTTAATAATAAGGAGACCATCGATTCTATTGATAAAGCTGAAAAGGTCCCCTAACGTACCCTTATAATATGTAAAGATTAGCCGTTTATGGGGAAAAGAAAAAAAACAAATTTGATATCCTGCTCTAAGAAGGAACCTATCATTGATTAGTAAAAACACTATTCGAAGGCTTGTAGATGACACCGATTATATACCAGGTAAAATTTTTACATTTACAATTCAGTTCCTAATAATTCTATCGCTTGTAACTTTTTCATTTGAGACGCTTCCGAACCTTCCATCTAAGATCAAAGAATTTCTGTATGTTTTAGAGGTAGTGACGATAATTATTTTCACGTTTGAATATATCATGCGAATCATAGCCGCCGGGAAAAAGAGTAAATATATATTCAGTTTTTATGGCTTAATAGACTTAGTGGCGATCCTTCCGTTTTATATTTCATCAGGTCTTGATCTCCGTGCTATTAGAGTGTTTAGACTTTTTCGTTTAGTTCGAATGCTGAAGTTATTGAAATATAGTCAAGCGATCAGAAGGTTCCATCGAGCGTTGCTCATAGCAAAAGAAGAACTCATTTTGTTTAGTTTTGTTGCGATAATCATGCTCTATTTGTCCGCCGTGGGTATCTACTACTTCGAGAATCCTGCCCAGCCAGAGCAGTTCACATCTGTTTTTCACAGTTTATGGTGGGCTGTTACAACGCTCACAACTGTTGGGTATGGTGATATGTTTCCTATAACGTCTGGAGGTAAGGTTTTTACCTTCTTTGTCTTAATGATAGGCTTAGGTATTGTTGCAGTTCCAACAGGTCTGATTGCATCTGCGCTTTCACAAGCCAGAGAAGAAGAAAAAAAACAATAGCTAGGTAAAAAGGGATATTTCCCTATTTCTATGGAA
>DOVA01000102.1 GCA_003520315.1 Rikenellaceae bacterium
AGAACAGTCAAGGATTGTTCGCTTACCACTCAATCAGGTAGGTTCACTTAATAAAATTAATAAAGCTCTATCAAAGTTTGAGCAGGAGAATGAACGAATGCCTTCGTCAGAAGAACTTGCAGAAATTCTTGATATTCCTAAAGAAAAGATTGCAGATACATTGAGAGTTTCAGGGAGACACGTGTCTGTAGATGCTCCTTTTGTGGATGGAGAAGACAACAATTTGCTTGATGTACTGGTTAACAATGATTCTCCCAATGCCGACAAAGGTCTTGTCAACGAATCTCTTAACAAGGAGATAGAACGTGCTTTGTCTACTCTTACTGAAAGAGAGAGAGATATTATCAAGTACTTTTTTGGAATAGGAACAAATGAGATGACACTTGAAGAGATTGGTGAGCATTTTGGTTTGACAAGAGAGAGAGTTAGACAGATTAAGGAAAAAGCTATAAGACGTTTAAGACATAGTGCAAGAAGTAAACTTCTTAAATCATATCTTGGATAATTATATGCATTTAAAACTTTAAAATAATCTCAAACTTTATACATATGAAAAAAACACCACTTATCATGATGTTAGTGTGTTTATTAACGGTTGTTTCGTGCACTAACAAGGCAGATAACAATCCTCTTTTGAATGAATGGGAGACACCATTCGAGATTCCTCCTTTTGATCAAATAAAGGTTGATCATTTTATGCCTGCCTATACTGAGGCCATGAAAAGGCATAATGAAGAGATTAAAGCTATTGTGAACAATAAGGAAGAAGCTACATTTGAAAACACCATCGAAGCTTATGATGTATCTGGAGAGCTATTAGACAGAGTTTCTGCAGTTTTTTCAAATGTGCAGGGGACAAAATCGAACGACAGTATTATGTCTATTGCCAAAGAGCTTTCTCCTCTTGTCAGCAAGCATTATAACGAAATAATCTTGAACGCCGGACTTTTTAAAAGAATTAAAAGCGTTTACGATAAGAGAGATTCACTAGGTTTGAATCCTGAACAAATGAGATTGGTTACAGAAATTTATAAAGATTTTGAAAGAAGTGGAGCCAATCTTCCTGAAGATAAAAAAGAGGAGTTGAAAAAGATTAATCAGGAAATAGCGTCATTACAGCTAACTTTCTCTCAAAATTTACTTACTGAAACAAAAAATTACAAACTTGTAATTGACAACAAGGCAGACTTGGAAGGGATGTCGCCATCTTTAATTGCTGCGGCTGCAGAAAGGGCAGCAAAAGAAGGTCTTGAAGGAAAGTGGGTATTCGGCCTTGACAATCCCAGCATTATGCCATTCCTCCAACAGTCAAGAAATAAGGAACAAAGAAAGCAAATTCTTGATGCATACCTCAATCGATGCAACAATAACAATGAATATGACAACAAAGAGATTATCAAAAAACTGATAAAATTAAGACTGGACAAAGCCAAGATACTAGGTTATGAAAATTTTGCACAGTATCAGCTGGATGACAGGATGGCCAAAACACCTGAGGCTGTGTATGATTTGCTTAATAAACTATGGACTCCTTCCCTTAAAGTTGCTGCGAATGAGTTAAAAGATATAAAAGCAGTTGCAGAGTCAGAAGGTTATAGGGGAGAAATAGGACCTGAGGATTGGAGATATTATTTTGAAAAAAGCCTTTCTAAGAAATATAATATCAGTGACTCGCTGCTTCGTCCTTATTTTAAACTGGAGAATGTGAGAGAAGGCATTTTCTATGTCGCAAATCAGCTATACGGCATAACTTTTACACCTCTTGATTCAGTACCACTTCCTAATGATGAGACAACTGCTTATGAGTGTAAAGATGCAGACGGCACACATCTTGGAGTTCTTTTTATGGATATGTTTGCAAGACCGGGAGAAAAAAAAGGCGGAGCATGGTGTAGTGGTTTTCGCTCTCAAACATATAAAGATGGAAAAAGAGTTGCTCCTTTGATGATCATTGTTGGTAATTTCACCAGACCTATAGGAAATGAACCGGCGCTTTTAAGCGTTGATGAGACAGAAACCATGTTTCATGAATTTGGACATGCTCTTGCAGGTCTTCTCAAGGATGTTCATTATAGTGGCCTGGGTGGAATGACAAGAGATTTTGTTGAACTTCCTTCACAGATTATGGAACATTGGGCTTTTGAACCTCAAGTTCTTAAAGTATACGCAAAACACTATCTTAGTGGAGAAGTAATCCCTCAGGAACTTGTTGACAAGATGGTCAATTCTGGAAAATATGGTCAAGGTTTTGCTACTACTGAATACTTGGCAGCTTCTCTTTTAGATATGGATTATCATATTTTGAAAGAGATTCCTTCTGATTTTGACGTCATCGCTTTTGAAACAAAAGCTTTGTCAGACAGGGGTCTTATACCTCAAATTCCACCAAGATATAGAAGCACTTATTTTCAGCATACTTTTACAGGTGGATATACAGCAGGCTATTATTCATATATCTGGGCAGAAGTGCTCGACAGTGACGCATTTGAGGCGTTTAAAGAGACAGGTAATATCTTTAACAAAGATGTTTCTACTAAATTTAGAAAAGAAATACTCGAGAGAGCTGACGAGGATGAAGCAATGACTCTATATGTCAATTTTAGAGGAAAACAACCCGGAATAGAACCACTTTTAAGAAATAGAGGCTTGATGTAATGGTATTGAATCCACAATATATTTTACTTGGTGGATCGGTATTATTTCTGATAAGTATTTTTGCAAGCAGGGCAGCGTACCGTTTTGGAGTACCTGTCCTGCTTTTGTTTTTGATTATTGGGATGGTGTTTGGAAGCGATGGTGTAGGTATTCAATTCAATAATGCTTCTACTGCTCAGTTTATTGGTGTGGTAGCACTTAGCATGTTTTTTTCAGTTAATTATGTTTTGTCACTTGGCCTACTTGTAAATCCGAGCGAATTACCTCATATTATGGGCATTGGTCTTGCCGTTACCTTTGTTATGGTTGCGATTGCAAGGCCTGCTACTATTTTTTTATGTCTTGCACCGTTCAAGCATATTTCAATAGAGCTAAGCACTATGTTTCTTGGGTAGGGCTCAAAGGAGCTGTTCCAATTATTTTTGCAACGTATCCTTTAACTGCAGGATTGGAGAATGCGGGTCATATGTTTAACATTGTATTTTTTATTACTCTTGTCTCACTGCTTGTTCAAGGTACAACTGTAAATTTTGCTGCAGAAAAACTAAAATTGTCCAATCCTTCGGATTAATTATATTTGCACATTACATTACTTTTTTTTAAATTATATATATGGCTGAATTCTGGAAGGCAATTGGAGATGCGATAGTTAGTTTTAGTAATTGGATCTGGGGCATGCCTCTATTTTTACTTTTAATTGGTGGAGGATTGTTTTTTTTAATATATTCTGGATTTGTTCCATTTAGATATTATGGCAGGGCATTAAAGTCTTTAAATAAAAAGGAAAATGACGCACCTGGACAGATTAGTTCTTTTCAGGCATTGACAAGTGCAATTGCTGCAACGGTAGGAATGGGAAATATTTCCGGAGTTGCCGTTGCCATTACAATGGGAGGTCCGGGTACTATTTTTTGGATGTGGGTAAGTGCTGTTGTCGGTATGGCAACGAAGTTTTTCGAAGGAACTCTCACAATTATGTTCAAGGGTAAGGATTCCAACGGTGAACCTCAGGGTGGTCCAATGTATATGATTACTAAAGGATTAGGACCAAAATGGAAACCAATGGCCATTTTCTTTTCTGTTTTTGGTTTAATAGGTACTCTTTGTCTTATGCAGGCAAACCAACTTACGGAGGCGCTGATTGCAACATTTGTGGTGCCAAATGGTTACAAAAGTACATTTGGCCTTAAATTGGGGATCGGGATTTTTATATGTGTTATTGTCTCGATTGTTGTTTTAGGTGGAATCGAGCGTATTTCCAAAGTTTCAGCCAAACTTGTCCCAACTATGATAGCTCTTTATTTTATTCTTGTAGGGTATATAATTGTAACTAATCTTCCTCTTATCCCAGATATTTTGAGTGATATATTTACTCAGGCATTTCAGTTCAAAGCAGGTTTAGGAGGACTGGCCGGCTCTGCTATCGTGATAGGTGCAAGGCGAGCAGTTTTTGTAAATGAGGCAGGGGTGGGTACTGCCTCAATGATGCACGGGGCTTCTAAAAACAGTGAACCTGTTAGAGAAGGTCTTGTTGCCATGATTGCTCCTTCAATTGATTCAGGATTAGTTTGTACCTTGACGGCATTTGCTATTTTAATAAATGCTCAGTATGAAGTATCACAAATTCAGGGGATACAAATGGCTATAAATTCGTTTGAAGCTTCAATTCCAGGACTTGGGAGTTATTTTTTGATGCTTATATCTATTATTTTTGCGTTTTCAACAATGTTTTCCTACTCATACTATGGAGTAAAATGTACTAACTTCTTATTTGGAGCCAAATATGCTCATTATTATAATTATTTCTTTCTTATAATGTTGATAGTAGGTGCTGTAATATCTGTTGATGTGGTGGTTGGAGTGATTGACAGTGCATATGCCCTTATGGCTATTCCTACGATGACTTGTCTTATTTTGCTTGCTCCTAATGTAAAGAGAGAAATGAAAAAATATTTTGCTGCTAACAAAAAAATACTATGAATCCTGAAGAGCTTATAAAAGAAAAAGTAAATGAAGCAATTTCTGAATTGTACGGAGTTAATGCCGGAAAAGAAATTATTCAGATACAAGCTACAAGAAAAGAGTTTGAAGGAGACCTAACAGCCGTTATATTTCCATTGGTGAAATTTTCCAAAAAACCACCTGAAGTTACAGGAGAAGAGGTCGGATCTTATATTAAGGAGCATGATTCTGACATTGCCTCATTTAATGTTGTTAAAGGCTTTTTGAATATAAAACTTTCGAGTAGATACTGGTATAATATATTCAAGGAAATATATGATAATGAAGATTTTGGTCAGGCAAAACCTTCAGGTAAAAATATTATGGTGGAATTTTCTTCTCCNNATAAACCTCTTCATCTTGGTCATATAAGGAATAATTTGCTTGGTTGGTCTCTTTCAAAGTTGCTTGAGGCAAACGGTCATAATGTCATAAAGGTTAATTTGGTGAATGACAGGGGAATTCACATTTGCAAGTCGATGATAGCATGGTTGAGAGAAGCAAAAGGAGAAACCCCTGAAACAACAGGCATTAAAGGAGACCACTTTGTTGGCAAATATTATGTAGCATTTAATGACGAATACAAGAAGGAAGTGGAGGAATTGGTAGCAAATGGTATCTCGAAGGAAGATGCTGAAAAAAATGCTCCAATAATGCGAGAAGCTCAGGCAATGCTTGTTAAATGGGAAAATGGAGATAAAGAGGTAAGAGATTTGTGGTCTACAATGAATTCTTGGGTATATAAAGGATTTGATGTGACCTATAAAAGATTGGGGATTGAATTTGACAGGATTTATTATGAGTCTCAAACATATCTTCTTGGTAAAGCTCTTGTTAAGATTGGTCTAGAGAAAGGTGTGTTTTTTGAAAAAGAAGATGGATCTGTATGGTGTGACCTTACTTCAGATGGTCTTGATGAGAAGCTACTTCTCAGATCAGATGGAACGTCTGTATATATAACACAGGATTTGGGGACAGCTCATCAACGATTTTCCGAATATAATCTTGATGAACATATTTATGTAGTGGGAAACGAGCAGAATTATCATTTCCAAGTACTTAAATTGATTCTTAAAAAACTCGGTTTCAATTGGGCTGATTCAATTTATCACTTGTCATATGGAATGGTTGAACTCCCAGAAGGGAAAATGAAATCCAGGGAAGGGACAGTAGTTGATGCAGATGATCTTATAGAGAATATGGTTAATACTGCAAAAGAAACCTCTCTTGAACTAGGTAAACTAGCAAATATGAGTAAAGAGGAACAGGAAAACCTTTTTGAAATTTTGGGTTTGGGCGCACTTAAATATTTTATAATTAAAGTTGATCCTAAGAAAACAATGTTGTTTGATCCAAAGGAATCAATTGATTTTAATGGTAACACGGGACCGTTTATTCAATATACTCATGCGAGAATCAAATCAATACTTAGGAAGGCCATCGATTATGAATTTGTTCCAGGTCTTAATGATGTGGATTTTAATGAAAAAGAGATAGAAATAATAAAACTGCTGACTCTTTTTCCGGACAGGATAAAGGAAGGAGGTGAAGAGTTTTCTCCAGCACTTATTGCCAATTATTGTTATGATTTGGCTAAAGAATTCAACCAATACTATCACGAAGTATCCGTTTTAAAAGAAGATGATGCTAAGCTTAGAGACCAGAGACTTGCTCTCATATCAAAAATTGCAAATGTGCTTTCAAAAGGAATGAAAATCCTTGGTATCACTCTTCCCGAAAGAATGTAAAAATGATTTCAGTTTCA
>DOVA01000202.1 GCA_003520315.1 Rikenellaceae bacterium
AGATCCTTTTTTCGCAGAATTCAATTGCTTTATGTCCATAACCTTTTCACCTCGCTTCGGGAGCAATGCATACTGACTGCAGATAACCACAGAATGTCCCTGTCATCTGTAAAACAATTACACCTGCGACATTCCTTCTTTCTTTGATTGTATAGACCTCTTTCCCGTCTCCCCTAAGTGAATTAAGGCATGCCTGATGATCTCTCTTAAGAGTAATCCAAGGTTCGGTGTTGCACATTATTGCTGCTATTTCACTGTAATGGCTCTCATCATTTTGTAATTTAAGTTTCGCAAGCTCTTAACTTGCAGTTTTTAGTTTATAATAGTCTATAAAGTGAGCCAATTCATCCGATCTGTTAATCATAACATCGAATATTTCTTGGTCGTCGATGGTAAAAATTTCTGTAATCATTTTGACCATTTCCATGATGATTCCCCAAATTATGTCCGTCACGGAAAGCTCCATTGTTTTGCGTTGGGCATCCCT
Organism: Rikenellaceae bacterium; assembly: GCA_003520315.1. The sequence goes on from DOVA01000202.1 coordinate 488, forward strand.
GAATACTCCTCCTATGGACTTCAGAACAGGTGAACCAACTGTCTGCCATCACGTAATCAAAACGTACCCCTTTCCTTATGGCTCGGGTTATCATCACAATCATCATATGAATCTTACTCTGTTTATACTCAGATATTCTTGCTACTACAGGAGATTCTTCGCCTCTTTTGTTGACAAAACGGGTGGTAAGGTATTTGGCACTCATACTGTATTTTTTGTTCTTTCTCTCTTCACCAAGGATGGCGAAATCAAGGATAAACTGGCTTTTACGCCAGTCAAATATCTCATTGTTGGCAAACTTGTACAAAACATCCTTTTCGCAGCCAAAGAAGCTGCTTAGGGAAGATTGCTTGATTATAATGAGTATTTACTTGTTGCATTTGCTCTCTCGACCAAACAAGGTCTTTTCTGACATTTTATTCCTTTGAGCATTTCCATAATGGTAAAAAGGGCTCTGTTTGAATCATTATTTTTAAATAATATGCTGATTTCTGACAAGATCGTGCTATTTTTGAATATTGGCATAGAGCTTATAGTATTTTTAGTTTTTTTTACTTGCTAAACTTAAATAAAATATATACGTATGAAAATAGAAAGAATTGAAATCAGGCATACAAAGATGGATCTAGTAACTCCTTTTACTACATCAATGGGGACTGAGTATGATGAAGAACATATAATGGTGAGGATAGATGCTGAAGGTATAACAGGCTGGGGTGAAAGTGTTGCAGAGGGCACTCCTTTCTACTCATATGAAACAGTATCAACTGCCTGGCACATAATGCGTGATTTTTTAATACCTGCTCTTTTGGGTAAAAATGTGGCAAATGTTGGGGAAGCAATAGGCCTTTATGAGTTTGCAAGAGTAAGAGGACATATGATGGCAAAAGCAGGAATAGAGGCAGCTCTTTGGGATGTTATGGCTAAAAGTAAAAATATATCTCTTTCAAAAATGCTTGGGGGAGTAAGGGATAAAATTGATGTTGGGGTCAGTATTGGTATTAAATCTTCTGAAGAGGAACTTATAAAAGACATTGAGGGATATCTTGCAGAAGGATATAAGAGAATAAAAATTAAAATTGCTCCAGGATATGATCTTTCTATGGTACAGGCTGTTAGAAGAGAGTTCCCGGATATTATGCTGCAAGTAGATGCAAATTCCGCATATTCTTTGGAAGATATTGATCTTTTTAAAAAAATGGATGAATACAACCTGACACTTATTGAACAACCTCTTGGTTATGAAGACATTTACGACCATTCAAAACTTCAGCGTGCCATAAAAACTCCAATTTGTCTTGATGAAAGTATTCACTCTCTTGATGATGCAAGAGCTGCTGTAGAGTTGAAAAGTTGCAAGATTATTAATATAAAACCCGGCAGGGTAGGTGGCTTTACAGAATCGAAATTGATTCATGATTTTTGTATGAGTAATGGGATTCCTGTATGGCATGGCGGTATGCTCGAATCAGGGATTGGCAGGGCGGGTAACGTTGCTTTGGCCTCTTTACCTGGATTTACTTTGCCAGGTGACATTTCTGCAAGTAAAAAATATTATAAAGAAGATATTGTCAATCCTCCATTTGTTGTAAATCAAGATGGTACAATGGAAGTTCCAAAAGGACCAGGAATCGGAGTTGAGATCAATCTGAAAAATCTTGACAATGTTACTGTGCGCAAAGAGGTATTTAATGCTTAAACTTTTTCCAATATAGCTGATTTGATGAGCTATTGTATTTTGATGTATATTTGAATTTATTATTCGAATATTCATTTTACTATTATGGGGACTACTTTACGAAAATATCATTTTGGTTTAATTATTATTCTTATTTTGGTTTTATCTGCCGTAATAATGGTGCAACAAGGGGTCTTCAAAAGACCTTCCTTTGAAGTTCAGATGGCTAAAGCCGCACATAAATTGAACAAGAAATCTCCAATGATGATTGATAGTGAAACAAGGCTTGACAGTGCCGTGGTATTTGGCGATTCTTTATTTCAGTACAATTATACAATGGTCAATTTTATCAAAGACTCAATTGATACTCTTGGTTTTAGGCATTACATGAAACCTAAGCTGTTGGAATTTGTCAAATATAATGAGGATTTGAAACCATACAGAGATCATAAAGTGACAATTGAGTATGTCTATAATGACAAGAAAGGCTCGTTGTTGGGGAAATTCACTTTTACTCCAAAAAAGTATTTTGAATCATTTTAATTGTGGTTAAACCTTTTTTGATAAATTTTGTCAAAAAAGAGATTTATATTAACCAAATTACGATGAAAAAATTTATTTTGTTGCTGGCATCTTTGCTGGCCTCGCTCTTGCTTCCTGCTCAGGATAAGATGCTTGACCTGTTAAAAGGTGAACTAAAAAGCCAGATGGCTACGCTTCAGAAGGGAGAATATCCTCCCTATTACATGAATTACAGGGTGATTGATAACTTCACGAGGACTGTCAGATCGTCTATGGGCGCCACAACCAGTGTAGAAGAGGAAAAACAGATTATTTTTGTTCCTCAAGTGAGAATCGGAAGTCCTGAATTTGACAATTTCCATGAAACACAGAATGGTGTCCTGACTAACAGATTTGCTGGTCCGCCTACAATTTTACTTCCGTCTGATTTGACAAATGGACTTGATGCTTTCAAGGAGACTATTCGTGAAGAGGTAAATAGTCGTTACAAATATGCTAAAAAGACTTATGAGGCAGCTAAGGCAAAGAGTGGAGTGAAGGTTGAAAATGAAGATAAGTCTCCTGATTTTACTCCTGCTAAGGCGGAGAAATACTTTGAACCAGCACTTAGTGCTGACAAGATAGCTTTCGACACTGATTTGTGGCAGAAGAAGCTTAATAAATATACTGCACTCTTGGCAGAGAACAAGGATGTAATAGGTGCAAATGCAACTCTTAATTATAAGATCTGGAGAAAATATTTTGTTTCGACAGAAGGGGCAGAGATTGCAGAGAACAGAGTTTATGTAGTTCTAAGTATTAAAGGTACAACAATGGCAGATGATGGCATGGAGCTTCCTTTGAATAAGAGTTACATGGCTTTTTCATTGGATGAACTTCCATCGGAAGCTTTAATAATAAAGGATCTCAAGGCCATGTCGACAAAATTGTCAGAACTTAAAGTTGCTCCCTTGGTACAACCATTTACCGGACCCTCACTTCTTTCCGGTTCTGCAAGCGGAGTTTTCTTTCATGAGATTTTCGGACACAGGGTTGAGGGACAGAAAATGAAAAGCGATTCTGACGGTCAAACATTCAAAAATATGGTTGGAGAATACGTTTTGCCTAAAAACCTGAGTGTATATATGGATCCGACAATGAAAAAATATCATGGCAATCCTCTAAATGGCCATTATATTTTTGATGATCAGGGTGTAAGAGGAGAAAGAGTGGAAGTTGTCAAGGACGGAAAATTACTGAATTTTCTAATGACACGTACGGGGCTGAATGGGTTTCTCAGGTCAAACGGTCATGCACGAGCTGAATTTGAATATGACCCTACATCAAGACAGTCAAATCTTATAGTTGAAACCAACAATTACAAAAGTGATGCAGAACTTAGAAAAATGTTGATTGATGAGGCAAAGCAACAAGGGAAGGAATATGGGTATTTCTTTAAATCTGTAACTGGTGGTTTTACACAAACCGGAAGAACAGGTGCGAACTCATTTAACGTTACTCCTCTTGAAGTTTACAGAATATATGTTGATGGAAGGAAGGATGAGTTGGTGAGAGGTGTCGACATGATTGGCACACCACTTTCCATGTTTTCTAATATTGATGCTGCAGGGGGTGATTTTGAAATATTTACAGGGACATGTGGAGCATCTTCGGGTAATGTTCCAGTCACTGCTATATCTCCCACAATTCTTGTTAACAAGGTTGAACTTCAGAAAAAGGCAAAGCCGACTGTGACTCCTGCACTTCTTCCTCGCCCGTAATCTTAT
>DOVA01000220.1 GCA_003520315.1 Rikenellaceae bacterium
CCACATTTTAAAAATTAACTGTATGATTTGCATCTTGTCCAATGAAAAGTGTTTTCATGACAGTCTTTCCCCCTTGGAATCTTCAGTAGTCATCTCAATTACAAAACCATCGGCAGAGAGTGTATTGTCCCGATAACTTGAACAGCGATTTCATTTTTAAGATCAAAAACAGTTATCATGTTATTCCCCTTGCCATGATAATCAATAAAAGTGGCAAAATCTTTTCCCTTACTCTGAAAATAAGTTACACAATCAGCCGTACGCATCAGTTCATTGTTCTTGGAATAAAAATCAATCCTGAAGGTATTGCATTTGTCAAAAGAATAGCTCTCCTCCCATTTCAGTCAGGAAACCTTCATTTAAGCCTCCATTGGAAAACATAACTACTATCTTTCTCCATCTCCCTTTGTCTGACAATTTTAAAAGACTCTCCTGCAAGTTTGATCTCAGGCTTAACAGACTCCTCTTCACTCGTGGAAATAACACCCTTTACTCTGAGTCTTTCAGCAAGCAGTCTGAAGTAACCATCCATCTTCTCAGAAATCAAAGTACCATCGGCATTAAAATTATTCAGAGATCTCTTAGGTGAAGGAATGATCCCTGCGAGGAAAATTGCTTCATTTATGTTAATATCCCGTACATCTTTATCGAAATAAAAATGGGACGCTTCGCTTGCACCATAAACCATAGGACCCCATTCTATAATATTTAAATAGACCTCAAACATTCTCTCTTTAGTTGTAAGTCTGTTGTTTTCAATCAGCCAGACAATTAACATCTCCTCCACTTTTCTTGCCAGAGTTTTATTTCTGCTCAAAAAAACATTTTTGACAAGTTGCATACTGATAGTACTTCCCCCTCGTCTAAATCTTTTATCTTTGATATTAGTTACAAGGGCTCCGCGAATTGCTTCCGGCAGAAAACCATTATGATAAAAGAAGCCACCATCTTCAGATTGCAAGACTGCCATTTGAAGAATTGGAGAAATTTGGTCTAACCGGCGAAAATTGGGATTTGAAGGCCCCACCATGAATCTTCTTACAGGTATACCTTGCTCGTATGCAACATATTCAAATTCACCATTCATACGCCTCAAATCCGTCTTACCAAATTTTATTATTTTAAAATCATGAGGAATAAGATTAGATTCCAATTTCAAACTGTCAATATTTGCAAAATCAATGTCAAGTAAAAAATGGTAATCCAAATTACCGGTCACTTCCATGCCTTCCAAATTATGAAATAACCCTTTAGGAAGAGAAGTAAACAGCTGTTGCGCAGGAAAGCCACGCTTATCTACTGATGCCGTAACATGCCATTTTTCATGCTTTACTGCCTTAAGAAAAGGTGAAAATATCAACTCATTAATTTTAACCACAGAAGAGGAATCTAATTCTATATAATTCTCGCCTATTTTCATCCTGAAATCCAAATACCCCTCCTCCAGTCGAACATATTCAGGAGAAATTTTTTCATGAAACAGGGAGAGCCCTTCTATCGATGTAAGTCCCTCAATATCTACGATACCATTCTTTCTTTGAGAACTCACAAAATCAAAAGCAAGAGAATTAAACTGCAAGGCTGCACCCCATTTAAAATTAATAAAAGGAACAGAAAATCTCTCTTTGTTGCTTGCACTATAAATCTTTGCAGAGATTTTTCTCTCATTGTCGTTAAGATAGCCTTTTAATAACAGCTGTTCCGAGTGTCCACACTCATTAGTAATAATAGTAGACGAAAAAAAATTGTTCGCCACTTTAATTTCAGGTGTTGAGACTGTTAAAAAATATTCATCATAACGATAATCTACCAGAAAATTTCTTATCTGTGCATTTTTGGGTATAAAACCAAAAATCATTGAAAGTAGATTGTCTAAATTTCTAGAATAGTTTTGTTTGAGTTTCTTAGATGTTTCAGTACCATTCGCTACTGAACGGATAGCAACGTTATAAAAAAAGTCATAGTTGGAAGAAGAGTCTCTTTTAACAAAAGAGAATTGAATATTATCTGCAATAAGGCTTTTTATGTCAAACCTCGATATTAATAATTTAAAGGGGTTTAATTTTAAATTTATCTCTTTAGCCATCAATAGAGTATCATCATCCAAAGGCTTTACAAAAAGCCCTTTCAATGACACACCGGCAAAGCCGTTTATCGTAAGTTTTTCATAATCAATGATTAGAGAATATCTCCTTTCAACATTCTCAATTTTCTTAGATACAAACCCTCTGACAATAGCTCCTCTTAAAAGCAAAAGGCTGATCAGTAAAAAAATTATGACTGAGCCAATAATTATTTTCTTATCCCTTAGCATGCAACAACCCTCGTATAATTTTGGCAAAGCTACTAATTAATTTTAGAGGTCAGCCTAACACTTAAACATACTGCTCATAGGCTACTAAATCAAGAAAACCGTGTCCTGACAGGTTGAACAAAATTACTTCTCTCTTTCCACTCTCCCTGCATTTCAAGGCTTCTCTGATGGTTGCCGCAATTGCATGAGTTGACTCCGGAGCAGGAATAATTCCCTCTGTTCGAGCAAATAATATTCCTGCAGTAAAAGCCTCCTTTTGATCTATGGCACAACTCTCAACAAAGCCATCCTGTTTAAGTTGACTCACTATTCTGCCACCACCATGATAACGAAGACCAGCTGCATGAATCTGCTCCGGTTGAAAATCATGCCCGAGAGTATACATTGGGATCAAGGGAGTTAATCCAGCTGTATCCCCAAAATCATACTCCAGCTTACCTGTAGTGAGTTTTGGGCAAGCTGCAGGCTCTGCTGCAATTAATTTAATGCTACGCCCTTCTGTCAATTTATGTCTTAAAAACGGAAACGAAATCCCTGAGAAATTTGACCCACCTCCAAAACATCCAATGACTTTGTCAGGATAGTCTCCTGCCATTTCCATCTGTTTCTCAGCTTCAAGACCAATAATGGTTTGATGCATAATCACATGACTCAAAACGCTACCAAGAGTATATCTGGTATTTGGTCTGGTAACTGCCCTTTCAACAGCCTCAGATATGGCAATTCCCAGAGTTCCGTCATTGTTGGGATCATCAGCTAAAATTTGCAGTCCATATTGTGTAATATTTGATGGTGAGGCGTAAATATCAGCACCATAAGTTTTCATTACTACCTTTCGATAAGGCTTTGCATTATAACTATTTTTTACCATAAATACCTCAAGCTTAAGGCCAAAATGTCTGCAGGCAAGACTCATTGCAGATCCCCACTGACCAGCTCCTGTCTCTGTTGTAATAGTTTTAATTCCCTGAATATAATTGTAATATGCCTGCGGCAATGCTGAATTTAGTTTATGAGACCCTACCGGACTAACACTTTCGTTCTTGAAATAAATTTTCGCAGGGGTATCCAAAGCTTTTTCAAGTAAATTCGCCCTGACAAGAGGCGTAGGTCTATAACTTTTATACAGCTCTAAGACCTCATCAGGGATATCATGCCATCGTTTCTGTGAAAACTCCTGTTCAACCAGAGCCTTTGCAAAAAGGCCTTCCATCTCCTCAGGAAGAAGAGGCTCTCTTGTTTTAGGATTCAACATCGGTTTAGGTTGTACCAACATGTCAGGAACAATGTTATACCATTGTCGAGGCATTTCGTTTTCCGGTAGCATGATATTTTTTTTTGCTTCCATCGATAATAAGTTTAAAATGTGTTAAAAACTAAAATAAAAAGCCCGACGCGTGAGCATCGGGCTTGTATACATCAATTAAATTATAAAAACAGGTTATACACGAAAAGCGCAGCTCACAGCCCTAAAAGTGCCGTGCCACCACCAACTTTGTGTAAAAATCGCTTTCATTTGTGCAAAAGTAAATATTTATACAAAATGAACAAAAAATTATTCAAAAAATGTTATCTCAACATTAACTGACGCTTCATACCATCTATTATTTACTTTAAATGACTTAATCCTGTTTATAGCAAGCAATTTAAATATATATGACCTCTTTTCAGGTTGACCTTTATAAGTACCATTCTCTGGTGAAACATACAAATTAATTTAAAATTACTACTCCAATTATAACCTAAATTATTATGTTAATTTTGCATAATATCACTTCATAGGGTTAAAAAAGACATATTTCTATTATTTATGGATAAAAGACTTTATAAAACAATGATCAATCTGCAAAGAGTCGAACTTACAGAACATCATATTTACATGCGCCTTGCTGAACGAAGTAAAGATCAAAATAATGCAGATGTATTACGAAAAATCGGACAGCAGGAGAAAGGACACTCAGCTTACTGGCAGAAGAAAACAGGAGTTGAGGTCAAACCAAACAAATGGACCATACGGAAAAGAATATTTATGGCACGCATTCTTGGCCCTACATTCGTGCTTAAACAAATGGAAAAACGAGAAGGAA
>DOVA01000246.1 GCA_003520315.1 Rikenellaceae bacterium
ATCGATCGTGGAACTGCATGTGATCATGTCTCAAATTTTTTGCAAACGTACAAAAAAAATGGAACTTTGCTTTATGAAATCTATATTGGGTATTGGTAATGCTCTGACAGATGTTGTTATAATGCTAAATGATGACAAATTGCTGAATCTGTATCATTTGCCAAAAGGAAGCATGCAACATGTTGGCCAAGAGACTGTAGAGGTTATTTTGAGGAAATTTAAGGCAAAAGATATTAAAATTATAGCCGGAGGTTCTGCTGCAAATACAATTGCAGGGACTGCAATGCTTGGCATGCACTCGGCTTTTGTAGGTAAAGTTGGGGATGATGAAATGGGGTCTTTATTTAAAGCAAGTCAGATACAAGAAGGGATTAATTCCATTCTTTTGAAAGGCAGGGCTGCTTCTGGTATTTCATTAGTATTTATCACACCTCCAAATTTTGAAAGAACTTTTGCTGTTTATCCCGGGGCAGCATTGGAACTGGTCCCGGATGATCTTACCCGAGACATGTTTAATGGTTATGACTATTTACACATAGAGGGATATCTATTTCAAAATCACGATCTTGTCCTTAAGGCTGTTGAAATGGCTAAATCCGAAGGTATGACTATCTCTCTTGATATGGCAAGCTATAACATTGTGGAGAGTAATAATAATTTTTTGCACAGTATTGTTAAGGATTATGTGAATATTGTTTTTGCTAATGAAACGGAGGCAGAAACATTTGCCGGATGCCCACCGCGGGAAGCTCTCGATATTTTAGCTTCCATGTGTGATGTTGCAGTGGTCAAAATAGGCAAAGACGGTTCAATGATCAAAAGTGGGAAAGAATATAGCTTCATCAGGGCAAAATCTGCTGTTACTCTCGATGAAACAGGTGCAGGAGATCTGTATGCTGCAGGTTTTTTATTTGCTCATTCCCATGGTTTATCGCTTGATTATTGTGGAGAAGTTGGCTCAATAGTTGCAGCTGCAGTTGTAGAAGTAATAGGTACTAAAATTGATGAGCCCCGCCGAGAACTTGTCAAACATAAAATCAGAGGACTTACAGGTCTGACATTTATTTGAACAGACCATGAAGCAATGCATCTATCCGGTCAATAACGATGCTTAAATCCTCAGGTCTTTCCTCAAATTTGACTTCATCCACATTGATTATCAAAACTTTCCCATCCTTATATTCTTCAATCCATTTTTCGTAACGCTCGTTTAATCCGGACAGATAATCTATTCTGATACCATTTTCATATTCACGTCCCCTTTTATGGATCTGTGCCACTAGATTCGGAATGGATGATCTGAGGTATATCAAAAGATCCGGCGGTTTGACGAGTGACATTATTATATTGAAGAGTGAAGTGTAGTTTTCAAAATCCCGGGTGCTCATAAGCCCCATATCATGCAGATTTGTGGCAAATATTCGGGCATCTTCGTAAATAGTTCTGTCTTGAACGACATCGTTACTGCTTTTCTGTATGTCAACTATACCTTTAAATCTCTCTTTAAGAAAGAAGATTTGCAGATTGAAAGACCACCTTTGCATATCATTATAGAAATCTGCAAGATAGGGATTTTCGTCAACATCTTCATATTTTGCCTCCCAATTATAATGTTTTGAAAGCAGCCTGGTCAGAGTGGTCTTACCGCTGCCTATATTTCCTGCGATAGCTATGTGCATTATTGTATATTTATTATTGGAGAGATAACAATCTCCAAAACAAAATTAAAAAAAATCTTTAGTATTTTTGTATTTATGTTAGATACACTACAGCATCAGGGAAGGCGGAAGAAACTTCTGGACAATCTTGCAAAGAGTTTTGATTTTGACCCCTCTGTCTTGGAGGCAATGAGCAGAGTGCCAAGGCATCTTTTTATTGAACCTGGTCTGGATCACCTTGCTTATCTTGACAGACCATTGCCTATAGGTGCAGGACAGACTATATCACAACCTTTCACAGTTGCAATGCAGAGTCATTTGCTTAAGGCAGAACGCTTTGACAAAGTGCTTGAAATAGGTACAGGATGCGGTTATCAGACGGCGGTTCTTGCAGAAATGGGACTAAGAGTATACAGCATAGAAAGACTAAAATCTCTATATCAATTAGCTCGGAAAAATCTTGAAAAACTTGGGTATTATTCCCCCCTGTTGTTTTTGGGTGATGGTTTTGTCGGACTTCCTAAGTTTGCACCTTTTAAGAGAATTCTGCTTGCTTGTGGCGCTCCTGAAGTGCCTTCTACTCTTGTCGACCAGCTTGCAGTAGGGGGAAGAATGGTTGTTCCTGTGGGCGCAGATGTGCAGAAAATGTTGGTTATTGAGAGATTGGGTGAGAATGAATTTAAAACGACTGAACATGGAGAGTACAAATTTGTTCCTATGTTATCGGGTGTAGAGAAAAAATAAATCTGATTTTTTATAATTATAATATGATAAGTACCAAAACTTTTTATTTTAATGATCTCAGGGAGTGCACGTATGTAGTATGGGACGAAACCGGAGAATGCCTCATAATTGATCCCGGCTGCCAGAGTGAAACAGAAAAGGAGAGACTGAAAAAATTTATTGAAAACAACAAACTTAAGCGAGTCAAATTGCTAAATACTCATGGTCACTTTGATCATGTAATGGGCAATGCATTTGTTGCAAATACTTGGGGAGTTAAGAGTTATATCCACCCTCTCGACAAACCTCAGCTTGAAAGAGCATATTCATATGGAGAGATGTTTGGCTACAATATAGAACAGCCTCCAGTTGATACAATAGATATAGGGGATGGTGATAAAATTAATTTTGGCAATTCATGTCTTAAAGTTATTACAACACCCGGCCATACGAGAGGAGGCGTCTGTTTCTACACTGAAGAAGTGGGGAACAGAATTATTTTCTCAGGAGATTCTCTTTTTGCTGGAAGTATAGGGAGGACAGATCTTCCAGGCGGAGATTATGATGCGCTTATGGATTCTTTACTCAATAAAATAATAGTTCTTGGAGGTGATTACAAGGTTCTTCCCGGACATGGTCCGGAAACCACAATCAGTCACGAACTTGCCACTAATCCTTTTTTGAGCTATGAGTCTTAAATTATTACTGATTATACCTCTCCTTGCTTTTTGTACAGGAGGCGAAGTATATTCTGGGAGAAGTCATCAAGATATTGAACAACAGATTGTAACAATTCCTGAACTCCCTGAAGAAATTTCATTTGCAGGGGAAGCTGTCCCTTTGAAATATTTTGATGTAAGAGAGTCTTTGCAAAGGGAGATGACAGTGATTACTTACTGGCACTCATCTCTTTTACTGATTTTGCAGAACGATAATCGTTATGGAAAAGAGATCAAGAACATTCTTAAACAGGAAGGTATCCCTGAGGACTTTTATTATCTGTGTATTGCAGAGAGTGGGCTGCAACCTGTTTCTTCACCTGCAGGCGCATGTGGCTACTGGCAGTTTCTATCTTCTACAGCCAAAGAGTATGGACTGATAGTTGACAGTGAGGTTGACGAACGCTACAACATTGAGAAGTCAACTAGAGCAGCTGCAGCATATTTTAGAAAGGCGTATGCGGAACTCGGCTCCTGGACTTTAGCTGCTGCCTCGTACAATATAGGTCTTTCAAATGTCAAGTACAGAAAAACAATCCAGCATCAGAACAATTATTACGATATGCAATTTCCTGAGGAAACAGGACGATATCTTTTCAGGGCTCTTGCTTTTAAAACGATAATGAGTGATCCTCAGAAATATGGCTATAAGGTTGAAAAAGAACAGCTCTATCCTGAACTTCATTATAGCGAAGTAAAAGTTAATACACCTGTTGAAAACTGGTCTGCATTTGCTGCCAGATATAATACAAATTTCAAGTTACTCAAAATGTATAATCAGTGGATTAGGGCCAATTATCTTACTAACAAGTATAGAAAGACTTTTGTAGTGAGAATTCCTAAAGAGGGGACAAGATGAACGACTCTATTGAGGTTACTGGGGCAAGAGTTCATAATCTTAAGAACATCAATGTCTCAATACCACGCAATAAACTTGTAGTTATTTCAGGTTTAAGTGGTAGCGGGAAATCTTCACTTGCCTTTGACACTATATGTGCGGAGGGTCAGCGAAGATATATGGAGACTCTCTCTTCCTATGCGAGACAATTTATGGGCGTATTGGAGAGACCTGACGTAGAGAGTATTACCGGCTTAAATCCTGTAATAGCCATAGAACAGAAGAGTACTAACCGAAATCCGAGATCAACTGTTGGTACGATTACTGAAATATCGGATTTTCTGAGACTGCTTTATGCCAAAGCTTCTACAGCATATTCTCCTGTTACTGGTCGTGAAATGGTAAAATATACTGATGAACAGATTATTTCTCTAATTATAAAGAATTATAGTGGGAAAAAGACTTTTCTTCTTGCGCCCTTGGTAAAAGGCAGAAAAGGACATTACAAAGAACTTTTTGAACAACTCCTGAGAAAAGGGTTCACTCAAGTCAGAGTTGACGGATCAATCTATGAACTTGTCAATTTAAAGCCACTGGACAGATATAAAAACCATTTTATAGAGCTTGTTGTTGACAAACTGATTCCCAAAGAAGATGATGTTGCACGAATAAGGGAATCTGTTTTCACTGCTCTTAACATGGGGAAAGGATCTTTGGCTTTGCTTGAAGCAGAGGGAAAAGAGTTAAGGTTTTTAAGCAAGCAATTAATGTGTCCTGAGTCAGGCATCTCTTTCCCGGAGCCGGCACCTCACACTTTTTCTTTTAATTCTCCTCAGGGGGCATGTCCTCATTGCAAGGGACTAGGAGTGATTGCCAAAGCTGACATTGGCAAGATAATTCCTGATGACCGTAAATCCATTGCTGACGGAGGAATTGTTCCTTTTGGTTCAATGAGGGAAAATATGCTTTTTGCTCAATTGGAGGGGATAGCAAAAAAATATGGATTCTCACTCCATTCTCCCATAAGGGAGATTCCTGAAGAGGCTTTAAGTACTATATTATATGGATCTGATGAACTTTTCAGAGTAGCCAGAGGTAATTCCTATACAAACATGATGACTTTTTCTGGGGTAATATCCAAGATTGAACAGAATGATTCTGATAGCGATGATATGCTTGAAAGAAAAGAAAGATTTATCGAGGAAGAAACATGTCCTGAATGTCACGGGACAAGGCTTAAACCCGAATCTCTTTGTTTTAAGATAGACAATTTGAACATTGCAGAGGTATCTGCAATGGATATGGATTTGTTGAAAGAGTGGACAGTTAGCTTGCAAGAAAAACTAAAAGGAAAGGCAGCATTAGTTGCAAGAGATATTTTAAAAGAACTGCAGGCAAGAATTGCTTTCTTGTTGGATGTTGGGCTTGAATACCTTTCTTTGGACAGAGCTGCCAAGTCTTTGAGTGGTGGAGAAAGTCAAAGAATAAGACTGGCAACACAAATAGGGTCAAAACTTGTGAATGTTCTGTACATTCTTGATGAACCGAGTATAGGCCTTCACCAGCGTGACAACATAAAGTTGATTGATTCTCTTAAGAAACTTCGCGACGAGGACAACTCTGTAATAGTCGTAGAGCATGATAAGGAGATGATCTTGAGTGCAGATTATTTGATAGATCTTGGTCCAGGAGCAGGGGAGAAAGGAGGCCGGGTATTATTTGCAGGAGCTCCCTGGGAGATTTTTTCATTTGGCGAAGATCAGATAGTCAAGAGTCAAAGTTTGAGTCTCGAGTATCTTACAGGAATGCGTAAAATAGATATTCCTTCTCAAAGGAGAAAAGGTAATGGTAAGTTTATAGAGCTTACAGGAGCTACAGGTAATAACTTGAAGAGTGTTGATATTAAAATCCCACTGGGAACTCTTATCGGTATAAGTGGTGTAAGCGGAAGTGGAAAATCATCATTGATAAATGAAACCCTGATGCCTATATTAAGCAACAGATTAAATCACTCGAGATATAATACGCTTCCATATAAGGAGATACATGGTGTTGAAAATATAGACAAAGTTATAGAGGTTGATCAGTCGCCTATAGGCAGAAGTCCAAGAAGTAATCCTGCAACTTATACAAACCTTTTTTCGGAAATCAGAAAAGTGTTTTCACAAACTCCTGATGCCAAGGCAAGAGGTTTTAAAACCGGCAGCTTCTCTTTTAATGTAAAGGGTGGAAGATGGGAAGAGTGCAAAGGTGCAGGGCTGCAGGTTATCGAAATGAATTTTCTTCCTTCTGTTTTTGTCCATTGTAAAGTATGTAACGGTAGAAGATATCAACCAGACATACTCGCCGTCAAGTATAAGGGGCATTCAATAAATGATGTCTTGGAAATGACCATATCTGAGGCGGTAGAGTTTTTTGCTCATATACCTTCAATCATTTACAAACTTAAAGCCCTGGAAGATGTGGGGCTAGGATATGTTAGGCTTGGTCAACCCGCCACAACATTAAGTGGTGGGGAAAGTCAACGAGTCAAGCTAGCTGCAGAACTTTCAAAAAAAGCAACAGGCTCATCTATTTATATTCTTGATGAGCCTACCACGGGACTGCATTTTGAAGATGTAAGAGTATTGATGGATGTATTGCAGAAAATTGTAGATCAAGGGAATACAGTTATAATCATTGAACACAATCTCGATGTGCTGCGATTGTGTGATTATATATTTGATATGGGACCGGAAGGTGGTAGAAATGGTGGCAAGATCATTGCACAGGGTACGCCAGAGGAGATATCAGCCAATTCAAATTCAGTTACCGGAGCATATCTTAATTTTTAAAAAATCGTGTATGATAGAAGTTTATTGCGAGAATCTTAAAAAAAGTGTTCAGTGTGAGCCAGGAACAACTCTGAGCCAGTTGTTGATGAAGATAAATCTTTCCAACAAGTGGCCGATACTGGCAGCCATTGTTGATAATCAACTCAAGGAGTTGTTGTTCCCAATTTATATGCCGCACCGGGTTCAGTTTATTGATTATACACATCGGGATGGACAGCGTTGTTATAGCCGCTCCTTAATATTTGTGCTTCAGAGAGTTGTTGCCAAACTTTATCCTCAATACTTACTGATTGTTGATTATAATCTTCAAAACGGTATGTATTGCGAATTGAGAGAATTGGAGCCGGAAGAAGATGGTACACCCAAAGTTGCGACCTTGAGTGAAGAGGAGATAGATCTGATATGCGAAGAGATGTTAAA
>DOVA01000255.1 GCA_003520315.1 Rikenellaceae bacterium
CAACCTTGACAAGCACCATCTCTCTGGAGACATAATCAAGTTCCTGAAAATCAACCACCTTGATAACATTGATTAATTTGTTTAGTTGTTTTAATATCTGTTCAAGAATAGCATCATTCCCCTTTGTTACAATGGTCATGCAGGAAATAGTAGGATCAAGGGTTTCAGCCACACAGAGGCTTTCAATATTAAAACCCCTACCGCTGAATAAACCGGCAATTCTTGAAAGTACACCAAATTCATTTTCAACAAGCACGGATATGGTATGTCTCAAATCTTCCTCCTAAACTAAAAGCATCTCGCTTAACGGGGCGCCGGCAGGNNACCATTGGATAGACACATTCATCTGGATTTACCCTTACATCGATCAATGTCGGTCTGCCGTTGTGAAAAGCTTCTCTCAAGGTAATTTCCAATTCTTCTTCCTTTTCAATCCTGTATCCTGCTGCTCCATATGCTTCGGCAAGTTTTACAAAATCGGGGGCATGATCCATCTGTGTCCAGTTATATCTCTTCCCATAAAAAAGCTGCTGCCATTGCTTCACCATTCCAAGGTATCTGTTGTTCAGAATAACAACCTTGACAGGAAGTTTGTACTGGACAGCTGTTGCAAGTTCCTGAATATTCATCTGAATACTACCGTCACCTGCTATATCGATTACAAGGGCATCCGGAAAAGCTACTTGAGCTCCTATGCTTGCCGGAAATCCATATCCCATGGTGCCCAGGCCTCCGGAAGTCAAAATGCTTCTGGGTTTAATAAACTTATAAAACTGGGCTGTCCACATCTGGTTCTGTCCGACCTCGGTTGCAATGATGGCCTTGCCTTTTGTATGTTCATATATCATTTCAATGATACATTGAGGTTTTAGGGTGCTGTCCTTGATATAGGTAAGAGGATAATTTTCTTGCCATTTTTCTACCTGTTTCATCCATTCGGAAATTTTTTCAGGGTAATCTTTCAGTCCCTCTTGGTCCTCCTCCATAAATTCCAGCATCTTTTTAAGTACATTCCTTGAGTCGCCGACTATCGGCACATCAACTTTGATGTTCTTACTTATAGAAGTAGGATCAATATCAATATGTATTATTTTTGCATGGGGTGCAAATTCATCAACCTTGCCAGTTGCTCTATCATCAAACCTGGATCCTATGGCAATCAAAAGATCACAATTGGTTATTGCCATATTTGCTGCATATGTACCATGCATGCCAAGCATGCCAAGAAAAAGTGGATGGTTCCCTGGAAATCCACCTAAACCCATAAGGGTGTTTGTTACCGGCATTGAAAGTTTTTCAGTAAATTTCAGCAGTTCTGTTGAGGCATCGGATGAAATAATGCCTCCCCCTGTATAAAGAACTGGTTTTTTCGATGATGCTATCAACCTCATCGCTTTTTTTATCTGACCTGCATGACCTACATAGGTAGGCTTATAACTTCGGATCGATACTTTATCGGCACATTTGATTTCACCCATATTTACAGTGATATCCTTTGGTATGTCAACAAGAACCGGTCCAGGTCTACCTAATTTTGCGATAAAAAAAGCTTCTTTTATGGTCCTGGCAAGATCATTCACATCTCTCACAAGATAACTGTGTTTTGTACAGGGTCTCGTAATTCCTATGATATCAGCTTCCTGAAAAGCATCGTTACCTATAAGCATTGTATTAACCTGACAGGAAAATATTACAAGGGGGATAGAATCCATATAGGCGGTTGCAATGCTGGTAACAGTATTTGTTGCACCTGGCCCCGATGTAACCAGAGAGACTCCGACCTTACCTGATGCTCTCGCATATCCATCCGATGAATGCACTACTCCCTGCTCATGTCTTCCAACAATCTGTTTGATATCGGGAGCATTGTAGAGTTCATCAGTAATGTTTAATGTTGCTCCACCCGGATAACAAAAGATAGTGTCAACTCCTTCCGTTCTCAGGGATTCTACAAAAATTTGCGCTCCTGTCTTTTTCAATTAGCTTTCCCCTCTGTTGATTTCTTCTTCAATTCTTGCCATAACATCTTTAAAATAAAGCTTTTTCTTTTTAAGATCCTTAATCTCCAATTCTTCCCGGACATTAATATAATTCTTCCTGATAAGCATTCGCAGCCTTCTGTCCAGTGTTGCGTGCTGCTCTTTTGCTCTTTGGTATATATCTTCTTTTGTTTCGCCTTCTTCCATTGAAATACAAAGTGATATGGTATAAAAATTATTGAAAAATGTCAAATATTAGAATATAAAATCTGATTGCCTGTCAATTGTTTTACAGGCGCTTGTACTTTGATCTTTAAAAGTTAATATAATTGCAAATATTCCATTTATGAAATTAATTATAATCATCCTCACATGTTATCTGTTGTTCATACAAAACCTCGGAGGGATTGCGCTCTGGGATCCTGACGAACCAAGACAGGCCATAATGGCAAAAGAAATGATGGACAGAAAGGATTACATCCATCCCTATCTTAACGGAAAACCCTATCTTGAAAAACCGCCTCTCTATCCATGGATGATTATTGCAGCATCAAAGATAAAGGGCACGGTCGATGAGTTTTCATCAAGACTGCCTGCTGCAATATCAGCCACTATACTTGTGATAATCACCTATTATGTTGGCTGCTCTCTGGCAAATC
>DOVA01000042.1 GCA_003520315.1 Rikenellaceae bacterium
ATGCGATTTGCATGAAATAATGGAACTGATTTCTGAAGAAAAGGAGGTCTGAGCCGATGGCACGACTTGAAGAAATAACTGTCGGCTCTGGCGTAAAGGGCATTGCAGGGAATGAAGCTGTTACAGTGGTTGCTGTAAAATGGCATGGCACCAATGCAATGACAGTGACCTTTAGAAACTCTGGTGGTAATGTAGCAGAACAGATTCTCTATCGAGAAGACGAAGAGAAAATAAATGTCGCGGACGATAGTCTGCCTTGGAGTTTCGATGCAGATGCAAATTTACTACGACTTACATCAGAGGCCTACCGGATTCATCTTGCGCACTTATTTGACCCATATTTAGCAGTACATACATCAACAATAGAACCTTTGCCTCACCAGATTTCTGCAGTGTATCAAGAAATGCTTTCGCGATTACCCCTTCGTTATATTCTTGCAGACGATCCTGGGGCCGGTAAAACAATAATGACAGGACTTTTCCTTAAAGAGCTTCTTATCCGAGGTGATTTAAAACGTTGCATGATTGTTTCACCTGGTAACTTGGCAGAACAATGGCAAGATGAACTATATCGGAAATTCAATCTTCGATTTGAAATCTTGACAAATGATCGTATAGAGTCGGCGATTACTGGTAATGTTTTTGCTGAGATGAACCTTTGTATTGTCCGTCTGGATAAGTTGGCACGCAACGAGCAAATTCAAGACAAGCTTCGAGTTACTGATTGGGATTTGATAGTTTGTGATGAAGCCCATAAGATGTCAGCAACAGTATGGGGCGGTGAAGTAAAATATACAAAAAGATTTCAACTTGGCCGACTTTTATCTTCGATCACAAGACACTTCTTGTTATTAACTGCTACTCCTCACAATGGCAAGGAAGAGGACTTTCAATTATTCATGTCCTTAATAGACCAGGACCGATTTGAGGGCGTAGCACGAAGTGGCAGTCAGGCTGTGGATGTATCAGATGTAATGCGGAGGCTCGTCAAAGAAGATTTATTAAAGTTTGATGGCACTCCTCTGTTTCCTGAACGGAGAGCATACACAGTAAATTATGATTTATCCCCAGGAGAGGCCTCTTTATACTCTGCTGTCACAACCTATGTGCAGGAGGAATTTAATAGAGCGGATCAACTGAATAGTGAGCGAAAAAACACTGTAGGATTCGCTCTAACAATTTTGCAACGTAGACTTGCTTCGTCACCAGAGGCAATTTTTCAGTCATTAAAGCGTAGACGGGAAAGACTAGAGGGCCGGCTTTCTGAAGAACGTTTGGGGAAGCGCGCTGCCGAGTATACTGTCCCCGATTATGATGATTACGATGATGATGATATGCCATCTGCAGAATTGGAAGACACTGAAGAAAAGGTTGTTGATCAAGCCACTGCTGCGCAGACTATAGCAGAACTTGAAGCGGAAATTGTAACCCTAAAAAAATTAGAGCGAATGGCTAATGATGTAAGACAAAGTGGTGAAGACCGGAAATGGGATGAACTCTCTCAACTCCTGCAGGACAACGGAAACATGTTTGGCTCTGATGGTATGCGTGAAAAATTAATCATCTTCACTGAACACAGAGATACGCTGCGTTATCTTACGGATAAAATAAGATCTCTTCTTGGAAGTGAAGAAGCTGTTGTTAATATACACGGAAGCATGCTTCGTGATGATCGTCGTAAAGTAGAAGAGCTTTTCAAACAAGATAAAGAAGTTAGAATCCTTATTGCAACAGATGCTGCTGGTGAAGGCATAAACCTACAGCGTGCTCATCTGATGGTAAATTATGATCTTCCATGGAATCCCAATAGACTTGAACAACGATTTGGACGAATTCACAGAATTGGACAAACTGAAGTTTGCCACCTATGGAATCTTGTATCCCAAGAAACCCGTGAGGGTATGGTTTTTCAGAGACTTTTTGAAAAACTAGAACAGGAACGTGAATCTCTCAAGGGAAAAGTGTTTGATGTTCTCGGCAAACTAACTTTCAACAATAAGTCGCTGCGAGATCTCCTTATTGAGGCAGTTCGTTATAACAACCAGGAGGATGTAAGACGACGTCTGCACGAGGTGGTCGATCATTCATTGGATCGCGAAACTCTGGAACGACTCTTAAATGAACATGCATTGACTGAAGACTCAATGGATGTTAATCATGTCATGGCAATTCGTGAAGACATGGAGCGAATGGAGGCTCATAAGCTTCAGCCGCACTTCATTGAGTCATTTTTCATGGAAGCTTTTCAGAGTCTTGGAGGCAAAATCAGGCCACGTGAAAAAGGACGGTATGAAATTACTACCGTGCCCTTTGCTGTCAGAAATCGTGATATGCAGATAGGATTTGGAGAACCAGTGCTAAGCCGATATGAACGCATATGTTTCGATAAAACATTTTCTAATGTCCAGGGACAGGCCCAAGCTGCCTTGATTGCACCAGGCCATCCACTATTAGAAGCGACTATTGACCTCATCCGAGAAAGAAATACAGATGTTTTAAAACAGGGATCTATTTTCATTGACGATTCAGACGACGGAATTGATCCGCGACTCTTATTCTACATTGAGGATTCAGTTCAAGATGGTGTTGTATTAGAGGGCGGAAGCAAGCGTATTATTTCAAAGCATATTCACTTTGTTGAGATGAAAGAGGACGGTACGACAATCAACGCTGGATATGCACCCTATCTTGACTATCGCGCTACTGATAATGAAGAACAGACAGCTGTTCGAACCTTTTTAAATGATCAGCAATGGCTAAAAGCAGACGTGGAAGATATTGCAATTGGTTATGCCATTTCAGAAATTATCCCTTTTCACGTAAAACAGGTTCGTGAGCGAAAGACAAAGCTTATTGAAAAAACATGTAAAGCTGTAAAAGAACGCCTTACTGCCGAGATTCAATATTGGGATTTTCGAAGTGCAGATTTAAAGATGAAAGAAGCTACGGGGAAAACAAACGCAAAACAAAATTCTCAAATGGCAGCTCGACGTGCAGAAGATTTAGAAGCTCGCATGCAAAAACGCCTTGCTGAACTTGAAAAAGAGAAGCGTATTTCTGCCATGCCCCCAGTGATTGTAGGAGGGGCAATTGTTATACCACGTGGACTTATTAACCATCTAAATGGTAAAACAAGTCCATTCTCGGCTGATGCAGCGGCAAGACGTGAGATCGAGCTTGCAGCCATGAGAGCTGTTATGGATATTGAATCATCCTTAGGATTCGTTCCACGAGATGTAAGTTCGGCAAAAGTTGGCTATGATGTTGAGTCTCAAATTCCACACACACTTCGGAAGCCAAATGAATCGAGACTGCGCTTTATTGAAGTTAAAGGCAGAGTCAAAGGAGCAACCACTGTAACTGTAAGTAAAAATGAGATTCTTACAGCATTCAACAAACCAGATGAATATATTTTGGCAATTGTTGAAGTAGATGGTTCAACCACTAAAACCATTTACTTGAAAAAACCATTTTGCGAGCGCCCTGATTTTGCCGCAACTAGTATTAATTATGACATTATGGATTTGATAAACTGTTCTGAAATAATGTTAAAGAGAGGTTAAGGATATGGAATATAAAAAGAAACTAATAGAGGTAGCACTACCATTGGAAGTTATAAATGAAGGCTGTGTACAGGAAAAAAATCCTTTTTTGAAAGGACACCCCAGAAGCACACATTTATGGTGGGCCCGTCGACCTTTGGCAGCTGCACGTGCTGTAATTTTTGCCCAAATGGTTGATGATCCTTCTTCGCATCCTGAAATATTTCCTACTGAAGATCTACAGAAAATTGAGCGTGATCGATTATTCAAAATAATTGAAAAAATTTCAAAATGGGAAAATATAAAAAATGAGGACATACTAAACGAGGCTCGCCAAGAAATTATAAAAAGTTGGAAAACTACTTGCGAGGACAACTCTGTGAGTAATGAGTTTTTAGGAATTTTCAATCCTGAGAAACTACCTGGATTTCATGATCCTTTTGCCGGTGGTGGAGCATTACCTTTGGAAGCTCAAAGGCTTGGATTAGAGCCATATGCGAGTGATCTCAATCCAGTAGCGGTATTAATTAATAAAGCAATGATTGAGATACCACCAAAATTTGACGGCAAACCTCCAGTGAATCCAGGTTCTAAGCAATTATTGCAAGGTTTGTGGATAGGAGCTCAAGGTCTTGCGGAGGACGTACGTTACTATGGAGAAATATTGAGGCAGGAAGCGGTAAAAAGAATTGGTCATCTATACCCAAAGGTAAATGATGAATACGGAGCTGAACACACAGTTATAGCCTGGATTTGGGCAAGAACGGTGAGGTGCCCGAACCCAGCATGTGGTTGTGAAATACCTCTTTCAAATACTTTTGTGCTGTCAAAGAAAAAAGGGAAAGAAGTATGGCTTGAACCAGAAGTTAATGATACAAAAATATCATTTAAAATTCATAAGGGTAAATGTCCTACTAATAAAGAGACGAATAAAATTGGGCGAGGGGCAATTTTCAGATGCCCGAAATGTTCTTCTGCTACAACCGATGCTTATGTCAAGCAAATGGGAAAGGAAGGAGCAATTGGGATTCAACTTATGGCAATTGTTGCTAATGGTCAAAGTGGAAGAATATATTTACCTCCCAATGATGCACACATTCAAATAGCCGAGATTCCAAAACCACACAATTTTCCAGACGGTCAAATGGCAACTAATCCGCGATGGTTTAGTCCCCCATCATTTGGGCTCACCGAATTTCATCAACTTTTTACAAATCGCCAACTCATCGCACTTAATACCTTCAGCGAACTTGTTTCTGAGATGGGAACCCGAATAATTTCTGAGGGTGGGTCTAAGGAATACGCAGAGGCTATTGAAGTTTATCTTGCCTGTGGAATAAGCCAACTAAGTAGGTATTCATGTACAATCTGTGGTTGGAATAAAACAAATGAAAACGTTGCTCAAGCCTTTGGTCGTCAAGCCATACCGATGGTTTGGGATTTTGCTGAAGCTAATACCTTAGAAGGATCATTAAATATTTCTTCGACTATTGAATGGCCGGCATCTGTAATTAATTCACTAGGAAGAGTTGGTTATTCACAACAAGCCGATGCACAAAAGCAAACTATTACTAAAGGAAAAGTGGTGTCTACTGATCCCCCTTATTACGATAATATTGGTTATGCTGATTTATCGGATTTCTTCTATGTCTGGCTACGTCGTTCACTGAAAACTGCTTATCCGCAACTCTTTTCAACATTGCTTGTTCCGAAGGCAGAGGAATTAGTTGCAACACCATACCGTCATGGCAATAAGGCAGACGCAGAAGTTTTTTTCTTAGAAGGCATGAAAAGTGCAATGCATAACATTTCCTTACAAGCACACCCTGCTTTTCCTGTAACAATTTATTATGCTTTTAAACAGTCTGATAGTGAAACAGAAAGTGGAGTTTCAAGTACAGGATGGGAAACATTTTTAGAGGCAGTATTAGGTGCAGGATTCTCAATAACTGGAACTTGGCCTCTAAGGACAGAACGAACTAAAGGCCTAAAAGGTGAGGTTAATGCTCTTGCGTCTTCCATAGTACTTGTTTGTAGAAAACGCTCAAAAAATGCACCAATATGTACTCGAAGAGACTTTATTAATACTTTAAGAAATGAACTAAAGCCCGCGCTGAAAAATTTACAAGCAAGTAACATTGCACCAGTTGATCTAGCTCAATCAGCTATTGGACCGGGAATGGGAGTCTTTTCAAGATTCAAAGAAGTACTTGAAGCTGATGGCAAATACATGAATGTTCGTTCTGCTCTTCAACTTATTAATCAAGAGCTAGACACATATTTTACTGAACAAGATGGAGTACTTGATCGAGATAGTCGTTTTTGCATTGATTTATATACTCAATACGCATTTAACGATATGAGGTTTGGAGAAGCTGATGTATTAGCTAGAGCAAAGAATACGTCTGTTGAGAAGCTTGTATCTAGAAATATTCTTTACGCACAAAAGGGAGTAGTGAAATTACTGACACGTGAAGAAATTCCGGAAAAAATTGAATCAAAGGAAAGAAATATTTGGCTTCTTACCCAGCAAATGACGAAGGCTTTAGAAAAGGATGGAGTTTCTGGTGTAGCGAAAATTATCGCTGACATATATACATCGGAGCCAGAACACGCGAAAGCCCTGGCTTATCGTCTCTTTCAAATAGCAGAGCGAAAGGGCTGGGCTG
>DOVA01000185.1 GCA_003520315.1 Rikenellaceae bacterium
CAATTTGCTACCCTGTCTCAGGAATACTTGGGGAGTTGGGATATCTTTCTATAGGTGTGGGTTATACAATTCCTTTTCAAATGTTTGCAGCAGAGTGGATAGACGCAGAGGAACTTGCGGCAAGGTTGAACAGTTACAAATTGCCCGGTGTGAGATTTAGACCTATGTATCTTAAACCTTTTTATTCTGTAGGAGCAGGAAAAGATTTTCAAGGAGTTCAGGTTCATATACTTAACTATCAGACTTGTGCGCTTACAGATATTCAGTTTTATGTCATGCAGGCTGTTGCCGAACTTTGGCCGGAAAAAGCTGTTTTTAATAATGCGGATGTCAAGAGATTTAATATGTTTGACAAAGTTTCCGGCACAGATGTTATCCGTAAAAAATTTTCAGAAAGAAACAGATTCGAAGATATAAAGGATTACTGGTACAAAGATGTTGAAAACTTTAAAAAGCTTTCAAAGAGATATTACATTTATTAGAAATGTGTAGCTTTATATTGAGAAAAACTTATTGGTTATGAAAAAGCTATTTTTACTCCTTTTCGTAGCAACTGTAGCAATCAGCTGCTCAAACCCGTTGAAAAAGTCTATAGTCGAGACTTTGACCGCTGACGAGCTTGCCAGGATAGAAAAGAATAATTCTGAGTTTATGCCTGTATATACTCTTTTACAGTCTTTTAAGGATTCCCTGTTAAAGGATGAAGCTATAAAAGAAATGTGGGAAGGAATTACTTACAAAAGAGTTGATGAATTTATCAAGTATATGAACGATACCATCTCTTTTAACAAAGTAAAAGACAGTCTTCACGGTGTGTGGGAACAGCAGTATGGCCAGTATTCCCACAAAGTTGACTCAGTTTTGGCCTACTGGAAAAGCTATAGAGAGGCTAATGATGCCAGCCAGTATGTAAAGATAGAATTGGAAAATATAGACAAAGAATATTATCCTTACTCTAACAAGCTTAATAATGTTAGCTTTGAGATAAAAGTAACTCCACTGCGTGGCCCTATAGATTACCTGAGGTTCAGTTATAAAGTGATTCCAAGGTCTGCAATAGACAGAGCCAAGTCTGATTATGATATTTACCATTCTTCTCTTTATGAAGCGTCCCAGTGTACTATCACAGAACGTTTTTCAGGACCTTTGACAAATTACTGGGAGGCTAATTACACAAACAGAAAGATTCTTGAGGAGAGGAATATTGAGACTTTCAAGAGAGATTTTGTAGTTTATTTTGAGGTTGACGAACTTAGACAGGGAGGTAAAAGGATCACAAAAAGCAATGTTAATGTTCCGGCGTCAGTGTTGAACTATTGGGAGAACGAAAATGATCCGGTTATGAAAGAAAAATATGCCAAAGATATAGTTAAGGATATTTTAGGGGTTGATTTTGTTTCTGAGCAGGAATTTTACAACAACGCATTTGAAAAATATATAGAAAACAAAGATAAAGAGGTTTATGAACTTCTTAAACTTTGCGGTTATCGTCAATTTTAAACATTTATTATGAAATTCTTTTTATTAATTTGTTGTTCGATGATTATCAATGGGTCAGGCCAGTCAGGATCTGCAAGCACAGATCAAATGCTAACTCTTGACAATTATTTGATTCCGGTAGGTGTCAAGGGTGCAAAAATTGCCGAAGTAATTGTGCCTGAAAGCTGTAATTGTGATGCAGAAGTTGCTATCGTGAAGGATACGGCCGGTATTTTCACTATTGACAGCAAAGGAGGTATATCTTTGAAGAAGAGTGTAACTTTGAAAACTGATTCAGGTCCTTTTGTGTATGGTATTACAATTAAAGCAGGTTGCCTGCAAAAGGAGTTTGAACTTGTTAAGGATCAGTTTATAAAAAATAAGGTAATTGCTCACAGAGGAGCTTGGAAAAATCATGAGGCAAGTCAGAATTCAAGAAATTCACTCAAATATGCTATTGAGATTGGTTGTGAAGCTTCCGAACTGGATGTGTGGATGACCTCTGACGGAGCAATTGTCCTTAACCACGATCCCGAAATTGATGGCAAGATCGTAGAAGACAACACAGTTGCTACTATGACTTCAGTGCCTCTCAAAGGAAATGATTTTCTGCCTACTCTTGAGCAGATTATAAAAGATGTCAAGCAACAAAACAGGACAAAACTGGTGATTGAAATCAAAGCATCCCTAAAGAGTCAGGAAAGAACAAATGAATTGACAGCAAAAGTTGTAAAGCTTGTACATGATATGAAGGCTCAAGCCTGGGTTGCTTGCTATATTTCCTTCAACTATGATGCTTGTCTCCTGGTTACACAGATTGACCCCACAGCGAGAACTGCATACTTGGGAGACAATAAGTCAATAGAGGAGCTCAAATCCGTGAACATGTGGGGTATAGACTTCAATTACAAAATGTTTGAAAAAGATCCAGGTTTAATTCAGAAAGCACATAATGCAGGAATGACAGTAAATGTATGGACAGTAAATAAAAAGGAAGATCTAATCTCATTTTTGGACAAAGGGGTTGACTTTATTACAACCAATGAACCTGAGATGCTTCTTGAGATTATAAAAGAGAAAAGTTCAAAGTAAAATACTTTTCAGAGCATCCAGATTATTGGAAATAATTATGCTCTTTTTCTTCTTCTCCAGACATTTCACTAGAGATTCGGGGATCTCAACAGAGGTTCCCGAATTTTCTTCTACTATATCCTTGAATTTTGCAGGGTGAGCTGTCTCGAGTATGATTGAATTGTAAGATCCGGGATACTCTTCAAGATATTCTTTGAGAGCGAGATATCCCACAGCTCCGTGAGGATCTGCAAGATATCCGTATTTGTTATATATCTCTCCTATTGCCTGACGCGTCTGGTTATCTGAAAATGACCGACTGAAAATAACTTCTCTCATGCTGTTAAGATTTCCATCAAACATAGAGTAGATGCGGTAAAAATTGCTTGGATTTCCTACATCCATGGCATTTGATATGGTTTGAACGGAGGTTTTAGGCTGAAATGTGCCTGACTTAAGATAATTTTCAAACACATCATTAGAGTTTAAAGCTGCGATAAACTTTTTGACAGGCAACCCCATTTCTCTTGCAATCAATCCGGCAGTAAGATTTCCCAGATTACCGCTTGGTACTGAGAAAATGACCGGTCTGTCACGTCTTTCAAGTTGAGAGTAGGCATAGTGATAATAAAAGGATTGAGGGAACAGTCTGGCAAAATTAATGGAATTGGCAGAGGTGAGTTTAACCTTTGATCTTAATTCTTTGTCATTAAAGGCTTCCTTGACCATTCTTTGACAATCATCAAAACTGCCTAGTACCTCAAGAGCAGTGACATTGCCTCCGAGAGTGGTAAGTTGCTGTTCCTGTATCTTGCTAACTTTGCCTGATGGATACAATAGTACTACGTCGATCCCGGAAACATTATAAAATCCATTTGCAACTGCACTTCCTGTATCGCCGGATGTTGCAACCAGAATGACCAATTTCTTATCTTCATCTTGATTGAAGAAGGAGAGAGTTTCAGCCAAAAAACGTGCTCCAAAATCCTTAAAGGCAAGTGTGGGTCCGTGAAACAGTTCGAGAATATTTTTGTCACTATCAAGTGGTTGAAGAGGCGCTGTAAAGGTAAATGCGCTTCTGATTATTTTGAAAAGCTCGTAATCTGGTATTTCTTCTTTTAAGACTCTTCTTGATACGGCAAATGCAATGTC
>DOVA01000241.1 GCA_003520315.1 Rikenellaceae bacterium
TTTTCGCCGACGTTTTTTCTCTTTGTGCGAGAGGGCTTATGAGGCTGGCGTTAAGGTAATGGTTGATGCCGAGAAATTTGCTGCACAATCGCTGGTGGATGCCATGACAGTTGAGGCTATGCAGAGATTTAACAAAGAGAGGGCAGTGATTTTTATAACCTTGCAGATGTACAGGCGTGACAGGCTTGATTATCTTAAATTTCTACATAAGGATGCAATAGCGAGAGGTTATATTTTAGGTGTAAAGTTTGTTAGAGGAGCTTATATGGAAGAGGAAAGGGCAAGAGCATTTGAATTGGGTTATCCTGACCCTATTTTGCCTGAAAAGGCTGCTACAGACAAAAGTTTTAATGACGGTTTAGCGTATGCAGTGGAAAATATTGACAATTTTGAGATTTTCTGTGGTACTCATAATTATGAGAGTACCAATTTACTTGCAGACCTGATGGATAAAAAAGAATTGAGGAGAGGTGATAAAAGAATATACTTTGCTCAGCTTTATGGAATGAGTGATAATATAACTTATACTCTTGCCAATGAAGGATATAATGTCTGCAAATATATACCGTATGCTCCTGTAAGGAAGGTGTTGCCCTATCTTTTTAGAAGAATTGAGGAAAACAGATCTGTGGCGGGGCAAACAGGTAGAGAACTTGAGTTGATTAAGAGAGAGATGGAAAGGAGAAGAATATCAAAATGAAAAGGAATTATCCCGTTGCTAATCTAAGGTGTGCTAATTGTGCACTTGGAGTTGAAAAGAAATTGAGGCAGGAAAAGGGTGTATTGAGTGCAGAAGTCAGTCTTGCAACAAATAGTGCGACAATAGATTATGATTCTTCAAAAACTTCACCTGAGAAGCTAAGAGAGGCTGTCCGCTCAATAGGTTATGATATGATCATTGAGGGAGATGAAGATGAACGTCTGAAAAAACAGGAAGAGGAACAGGAGCATAGACTCAGAAAATCAAGGACCTACGTAATTTATTCATGGGCTTTTGCAATTGTGATAATGACCATTTCAATGGCTCACTTGAGTGGTATTTTTAATTATATTCAATTGGTACTCGCACTTCCAGTTCTTTTTGTTTTTGGAAGGGATTTTTTCATAAATGGATGGAAACATGCGGTTAAGGGAAATCCAAACATGGATACTCTTGTGGCTTTAAGTACTTCTATTGCTTTTCTGTTTAGCCTTTTTACAACGTTTTCTCCTTCTTTCTGGCTTGAACGAGGGATTGAGCCTACGTTGTATTATGAAGCGTCAGCTATGATTATTGCCTTTGTTCTTTTGGGGAAAATGTTGGAAGAAATGGCAAAAGGGAAGACGACTATGGCAATAAAGAGTCTTATGAAGTTACAGCCAAAGGAGGCTACTGTTGTACGAGCAGGTATTGATGGAACGCTTTCTTTTGTGCAGGTCCCAGTATCAGATTTGCAGGTTTCAGATGTTATACTTGTCAAACCTGGCGAAAGAATTCCTGTAGATGGGGTTGTTGTTGAGGGTAGTGCTTTTGTGGATGAAAGTGCCATAACAGGTGAATCTATTCCTGTTGAGAAATTGCCTGGAACAAAGGTCGTTTCGGGAAGTGTGAATGGAAATGGTTCTTTTAGGTTTCGTGCAGAAAGGGTAGGCAAAGAAACTCTTCTTTCTCAGATTATACGAGTTGTCAGAGAGTCACAGGCGAGTAAGGCTCCTGTTCAAAGAATTGTGGACAAGGTGGCGTCTGTTTTTGTGCCTGTGGTAGTGGCGGCATCTCTGCTTACATTTATATTATGGATGTTGTTGGGAGGAACAGATCTTTTTCCGAGGGCTTTATTGTCTGCGATATCTGTTCTGGTGATTGCGTGTCCCTGTGCGATGGGCCTGGCAACTCCAACTGCATTACTTGTTGGAATAGGCAAGGCTGCTCAAAATCATATTCTTATTAAAGATGCTGCAGCTCTTGAAAGAACTAGAATGGTGGATACTGTAGTTTTAGACAAAACAGGAACTATTACTACAGGCCAAACTGAAGTTACTGATTGGATTTGGCTGGAAGATAACTCCGTTTTAACAGGAGGTTTTACCAAAGAAGAGTTTATGACTGTTATAGTTGACATGGAGAGAAGATCTGAACACCCTCTGGCAGGGGCTATCATAAATTTTCTTGAGGGTAAGACGGAAAAATCGAACATTGATGTCGAATCTTTTGAAAATATTCCTGGACAGGGAGTGACTGCTATTTTTAAAGGTCATTTTTTCTGGGCGGGAAACGAGAGGATGGTTAGTGAGAAAAGTATTGTTGAATCTGCAAATGGATTCCTTTCTAAATGTGAAAATTTGAAAAGTGAAGGGAAAAGTATTTTATTTTTGGGTATTGACAATATCTGTGTGGCAATAGTGGCTGTGGCAGATAGTGTGAGTGACAGTTCTGTCGAGGCTTTGAGAAGTTTGAAAGAGATGGGGATTGAGGTGCATATGCTCACCGGAGATAATGAAATAGTTGCTTCGAGTATTGCTGCAAAACTGGGTATTACACATTTTCTTGCAGGAGTTCTTCCTTCGGAGAAAGAAGAATATGTCATTAAATTACAGAAAGAGGGAAGAATAGTTGCCATGGTTGGCGATGGAGTAAATGACAGTCAGGCACTTGCAGTTGCTGACGTAAGTATTGCAATGGGAAAAGGTACTGATATAGCGATGGATGTTGCCATGATGACTCTTATGACATCAGACTTGCGACTTTTGCCTGCAGCATTTGCAATTTCTGAAAAGACTGTAAGGCTTATACATCAAAATTTATTCTGGGCATTTTTCTACAATATTATAGGAATACCAATAGCTGCGGGGGTTCTGTATCCATTTTACGGAATAACACTGAACCCCATGATTGCAGCAGCAGCCATGGCGTTCAGCTCTATTTCAGTGGTTTTGAACAGTCTCCGATTAGGCAAGTTTAATTACCATCCGAAGGGATGACTTGCGAGAGGTAGTTTGGCAAACGGGTGATAATCACCTTTCAGTCCTATAGGTTTGGATGTCTCGATATCGTGTACTATCTCTATGGAAGGACGTGCATCATCAATTCCAAATCCTTCACCCTCGAGAAG
>DOVA01000097.1 GCA_003520315.1 Rikenellaceae bacterium
AGGATCGGGTAACACAACCTCCCCATATTGCCGGGCCGTTATGTGGCATTGGAAACACCCAAATACCCTGGTTAAATTCGAAAGCTAACAGTCAAAAGTTTAATTAATAGAAAGATAGACTCTGAATACCCGACCCGCATTTTGACCTTTTTGTCAAGGTTTGACCCAACGAGAAATTAATTACTTTGATTACCCTTAGAAAAGTTCATTTTACAAATTGTATATTTAACTCTCAAAACAATGAAAGATAATTTTAAATCAATAGAAACATTTTTGCGAAAAGCTCCAAGACTATTTGGATTCTTTTTCCTATTAATGCTGTTTAGCTGTGCACAAGAAACAACGATTCTTAAACCAGGCACAGCTATTATTTGTGGTCATTCTGATGTGCCTAAATCCGAACTTCAGACCATTTCTGTGGACGTTATCGGAGTTGCAGATTTTAATTTAAAAATGAATAAAAGCTATCTTCAAATCATTGACATAGAAACAGGTGACTTCAGATTTGAAATTGATTTAACAAATGCTCAAGACTTAATACTTGATTATTATAAAAGACTAACATTATTTCTTTCTCCAAATGATAGCTTATTTATAGATTTTGATGAAAGTTATGACAGTTGTCCTCAGACTGAAGCGATTAATCATATAAAATTTTCAGGTTCATCTGCTGAAATAAACAGCATGTTACAAAAATACAAATCATTTATTGGAGATAAATATTTTCAGCCTGATTGCGAAAACAAATCAGTTGAACAATACAAGACTGGACTTTCGAAATGGATTGAAGACCGAAAAGTATCATTAGACAGTTTTATTTTGCATGAGAAGCCGACTAAAGATTTCATCCTCTGGGCAACAAATGATAATATATATAGCAATGCAAATTATTTGGTAGATTATTTGTTCTACCTGGATATGAATAAGAAACCTCTAAAAAGAGATTTATTTGATAAAACGATATTTCCTGTTGATAATGATCCATCTGTAATTTCTTCAAATTACAGGATACATCTTAATCAATATATCCAGGCAAACTATTGCCGTGATTCAGCCTTTATTATGGCGTCCAAGAAAGTTGATTACTACTCTGCTTATAATTCTGCTATCAGTCTGATGTTAAAAAATGAGAAATTAGGACTATCAAGGGATATTATGCTGTGTGATCTTATAATACAATGTTTAGATAAGGATATCGAAATTGCTAAACGACTTAAAGACAACTATTCTTATAAAATATCTGATGTTTTCTTGCGATCTGAATTTGATAATTATTACCTTAAATTCATTGAAAATAATGTTCATCCAATAGATTTCAGAAGTCATCTCACCGAAAACGATACAATAGTCGGAGACTTATTTGATGATATATTTTCCCGATTCAAAGGGAAGGTCTTGTATATTGATGTTTGGGCAACATGGTGTGGACCATGCCGTATGGTTTCACCTATTGTCGACGAACTTGCTGCCGAATACGAGGGAAAGGCGGTTATTACTAAATGTGATGTAGATTCTAGTTCTGATGTACCATTGAAATATGGGATTCGCAATATTCCGACTATTCTGTTTTTCAAAAATGGTGAGGTAAAGGATAAAATTGTTGGAGCAACCACCAAATCAGCAATAGTTGCTAAACTAAATGCATTGATGTAAATTTTACATGAAAAAGGTATTTGTGCTGTTGATAAGTGTGCTGTTATTTAGCACACTGTCTTATTCGCAGACCAGATTTGGGATTAAGGGAGGGCTTAACTTTACAAACATCTCCAATCTCTCTTCGGATGTAGAGAAAACTTGGAAGAATCAAACCGGCTATCAATTAGGAGTAGCTCTTCAGATTAAAATTCCCGTTATTGGTTTAGCCATTCAGCCTGAGCTTTTGTACTCTACAGTTAAATCTGCCTCTGACAATGGAAATGAGATTAATCTAGATTATCTTACTCTTCCTGTCAACATCCAATTAGGAACTGACATGCTTTTTTTCAGGCCATTTATAGTTGCAAGCCCATTTGTCTCCTATATGATTGACAATAATGTCAGGCTTGAGGATCAGCCTGTAGATGAAATAAACAGGTTTGACTATGGAGTCGGAGTAGGAGTAGGTATCGATATCTGGAAGCTCCAGATTATGGGTAAGTATAATTGGGGCCTTGGAAAGCTAGAAAATGCAGGAGATGAATGGGATCAGTCAGAAACTTATAAAGACGCGACTCTTCAGGGATTTCAACTTTCTATCGCTTTCCTGTTCTGATTATTAACATGCATTCGAAAAGAAGTTTTTTCAAGTGGCCGCCTCAGCATTACTGAAGGCGGCTTATTTGTTGGATTATAATGAGTATAGTTACATGTCTCTTTGTTAAAAATATAAAATGGAGAGTTTCGATATTATAAGTGATATCGGTGAAGAATTTCACAGATACAGGGCACTTATGGAGGATAGCCTAAACAGCAGAAGTTCCTTGCTGAATGCCATTAATACTTATCAACTCCAAAACAGCGGCAAGCAATTAAGACCAATTTTAGGTATTCTTTCGGCTAAAGCTTGTGGTGGTACAGTAAATGACAGGACAATTTCATGCGTAGCAGTAGCTGAACTGATACATACAGCAACGCTGCTTCATGATGATGTTGCCGACAAGTCTGACAGGAGAAGAGGTGTAAAGACTGTTCAAGCAGAATATACTCCTGCAGCTTCAGTTTTAACGGGTGATTACTGGCTTTCAAAGGCAATGACTATTTTGGTAAATCTTTTTGATCGCCAAATTATGGAATTTTATACCAATGCCGTTGTCAACTTGTCTGAAGGGGAGTTGTTTCAGATGCAGAAGGCAAGTTCTCTAGATACGAGCAAATCCGACTACTTTAACATTATTTACAGTAAAACAGCAAGCCTTTTTATAGGAGCTGTCAAAAGTTCGGTAGCTACTGTTTGTGATAAGGAAGATGTGCTGATGAATATGGAAATGTTTGCCGAAAATCTTGGGATAGCTTTCCAAATCAGGGATGACATTTTTGATTATATGCCATCTTTGAATACCGGAAAACCTGCAGGCGGGGATATTGTTGAAAGAAAGCTCACATTGCCGTTGATTTCGGCTCTTGATTTAGCAGCTGAGGATGAAAAGATCAGTTTGAAGGGTATGTTGAGAGACAGAAAAACTAATGATAATATACTTGTTCAAGAGGCATTTAGAATTGTTGAGAAATACTCGGGAATCTATTTAGCTCAACAGGAACTGGTAAAATACTGTCAGAGAGCAGAAAAAGCACTTTCTTTTCTTGAGGAATCTTCTTATAAAAGAGATCTTGTAACGCTTGCCAAATATGTCGGGGAAAGGCTTTACTAAAATAATCTCAAAGCTGCTTCTTCGAGTTGCTTATAAAAATCTTTGCCAAATGCAAAAATAAGAGGGTCTCTTAAAAACTTATAGACAGGGATTCCTTCTCTTTTCCCTTTAACGAAGGCATCCATACAAAGGTACCACTCATGTAGATTTAAGGCAGTCATACCATTGGACAGTTTTGACACTCTTATAGGATAAAGCCAGCAGGATATGGGTTTTTTCATGGAGCAGCATTGTGCATCAAAAGCTTTTTCAATACCACACAAACAGTTGTTGTCTTTGTCAAACCAACTGTACGCACACTCTTCTCCATTTACCAATGGGGTAACAGCATCTCCGTCAGCATCAATAACAAAGGGACCCTGCTCCTTAACAGAGCGGATCCCTTCCACAGTCAGGTATTTTGAAAATTGTTGAAATTCTCCGGCAAGAATACTACACTCGTTCTTTTCAAGTGGAGCTCCACTATCGCCAATTATACAACAAGCTCCGTGGCATTTGGAATAATCACAGCAAAAATATTCTGTTATGATTTTTGGTGAAACAAGTATATTCTCAATAGCAATAATCGGAGAATAATTCATACTATTTCTTAAAACCATTCATTATTATCTCGACTTCATTTCCTTGTGTAAGTGCAGTCTTGATGAAGTTATCAATCTTCTCAGGAGTCATGCTTTTGAGAGTTGCCTCAAAAGTTGAGTGCATATCCTTGCCTAAGAAATAGCGGTTTGTAAGAACAGAGAGCCAATAATTATTTTCTCTGAGATTTTGAGTATAATTTTTCTGCATATACTCAATTACCTTGGCAAAATCTGTCTTTTCGACGCCGTTCTTCATAACATTTTCTATTTCCTTTTGTGCTCTTGCAATTAGTCTGTCTTTGATGGCTACGTCTGTATCAAAGCCATAGAGAAACACAAAGTAATCTTCGGGATAATATGTAACACTCATGCTTACACCAACGCCATAAGTACCACCTTCATCTTCCCTAATGGTCCTGGTAAATACCTGATCGAAGATTTGTTTGGTAATGTCTGCCATAATTTTGTTTTCAACAGTATATGGTATCTTGCCTGAGTAGATCTTGTAGACAGTTGATTTAGGAGTCTGCATCTCTTTGTCAAATTGTTTTGAAATGACTCCCCTAACAGGGACATTGTTCAGGTTCTTCCAGTCTTCTTTTTTGGCCTTGTTTGCAGGCAAAGATCCAATGTATGTTTCAACCAGTGGTTTAACTGTGGCAGGATCGATGTTACCAACAAATACAAAGGTAAAATCAGCGGCATTTGCAAAACGCTCTTTGATAATCTGTAAGGCTCTGTCATAATTAATCTGGTCTAACATCTTTGATGTTAACCTGTTTACGTATGGGTTGTTATTGAAGAGAGTCTTGGAGAGAGAATCTTGGAAAGCAATCATAGGAAGAGATTCCATATTAACCAACTGAGCTCTCATTCGTGTAATATATGAATCGAAAGCTTCATCATCTTTTCTGACGTCGGTATATGAAAGATAAATTAATTGCATGAATGTTTCTAGATCCTTTGGAGAAGAAGATCCACTCAGCTGTTCGTTATTAATTCCAATAGAAGGGTTGATAGATACATTTTTACCTGCAAGATTCTTCTTTAAATCTATTGCACTGAATTTTCCAAGTCCTCCTAAAGTTGCTATATCATCAAGGACTTTTGTAATTACTACATCTTCGGGATTAGTCAGTGAAAATCCTCCACGGCTTGTGGCAGTGAACAAAATCTGATCTTCTTTGAAATCAGTTTTTTTGATTACCACAGTAGCTCCATTGGAAAGTGTCCAAACAAGGGCATCAGTGATCGGTTCGCGGGTTTCCTTAACAACTTTTCCTGCTTTTGGAGTTACAGCAACAAGAGGCTCATTGGAAACAGTCTCTGTATATGGTTCAAGCTTGTCATTGAGAGCACTTTCATAAAGAGAGAGAATTTCTTCTTTAGTTGGCACTTTTATCCCTTCTTTCTGAGGCATCATTACCAGCATTACAACATTTTCTCTTGTAGGTAGTGATTTTGCATATGTATTTATCTGATCAACAGTAATAGCAGGTGCTATCTGCTGCATCAAAGTATACTCCATCTCAATTCCTGGCAAAGCTTCTCCAGTAAGAAAATGGTTGACTAAATTTTGAACATAGTAATCATTCTTCTGATTTTCACGCTCTTTATAAAGTCTCTCCAGCCTGCTCATATAATTTGCTTTTGCTCTCTCATACTCTGAAGCAGTAAAACCAAACTGTCTCATCCTTTCAGCCTCGTTAATAATTGTTCTTGCACCCCTTTCCAATTCTCCTTCACGAGCTTCAACACTTAGTGTGAAAGCCTTTTTGGTCTGAGAAACGAAGAAATCTCCATAACTTGCATCTGCTCCAACAAAAGGAGGATCGGATTTTTGAACTAACTCTGAAAGGCGAGAATTGAGCATTGAGCAGACCATATTGTTCATGTAGTCAATGACTGTTTGTGCAACTGTTGGCCGCAGTTCAACCGGCACTACATCATGTTTATACATTAGATAAAACTCGGTTGATTTTGATTCTGGGTCACTTGCTATTG
>DOVA01000030.1:0-195 GCA_003520315.1 Rikenellaceae bacterium
TCAGCTACTCCTTTAGTCACAGGTTTGAGTAAATCGTTGTATTCTTGTGGGTCGTATTCCAGATCTGCATCCTGGATAATGGTATATTCCCCTGTGGCCAGAGCAATACCTGTATGCAATGCCGCTCCCTTTCCCATGTTTTTTGCATGTTTGTGGTATCGAATATCCATTTCAGGATTTAACTTCATGTAAAGT
>DOVA01000030.1:209-2718 GCA_003520315.1 Rikenellaceae bacterium
GTTTATGTTATTGATTAAGGATACATCTTTAATTTTGTCAAGTATCAAATGAATAGTTGCTCCTTCATTATAGGCAGGTATCACTATCGAGAGTTTATTGATCATTTTGTCAGTTGTTTACTTTTTAATAATTCCGCAAAGATTATTGTAAAAGGGTCATTCGGGTAGTCTCTCTGCATCATCTCAGTCTCTCTCTTTAATTTATCCCAATCTTCGAGTTTAAAATAGAGCTGCATTAAATCAACTCTGGCACTGTAATAGTCTGGAACGATTTTCAGTGAGTTAAGCAAAGCATTTTCAGCCTCCGCCAATTTCTCTTTACTTAGGAGAAAATGACCATAATAATACCAAGAGACATGTTCGAAATTTTTGCATTCAATAGCTCTCTTGAAGTATGATTCAGCCAATTCTGTCTTGCCCATATGATCGTTGACAATACCGAGATTGATGTAAATGAATGCATAGATGGGATTTAGCGAGGCAGCCTTGAGAAATTTCATCTCGGCTTGTTCATATTCGCCGTCTTTCATGAGGGCAACACCATAATTCATCCATCCGCGGGCATTTAAAGGACTCTTTTCGGTAACATCTTTCCAGAGGGAAAGATCATCATGCCACACCTTGTTTCGCTGATATACGCCGAACGCATTACCTGCCAGAAATATAATAACAATCAAAACAACAATTCTTTTGCTGCTCCTGTTATAAAGTGCATTGGGGAAATACTTGTCCAGGAGATATTTAAACCCAGAAAAAGCAGCAATTGTCAATCCAATGTATGGAATAAAACATCGGTGATCGTTTAATACTTCTGAGTAAGGCAAAACAGAAGAAGTAGGGATGAGCGAGATAAGGAACCAGAGTAGCCCAAATGAAAAAAGACGAGTATTTTTATTTTTTGAACTTTTCAACGCTAGATACAAAATCCCGATCAAAAGGATAATCCCGGTAATGGCACGGTGGTCTGCAATAGAATTAAAGACTGTCCAGTCTGTGTCGGCAGAGAGATTGTAAGGGATGAAATATGTAACAATATAATGACAAATAACCAGCGGCTGAGTAATCATATATTTATAAACGCTTACATTGTCTCCACCCGTAGTCCAGGTCTCAGGTATCATTATTTTGTAAAAGATAAAATAGGCTATTGTAAGCAAAATAGCCGGAAGAGCTGTCTTTAATGATCGAATTAATTTTTTGATCTCTTCGGATCTGTAGAAATGGAGCAGATCCATATTCTCTTCGAATATTAGAAGATAGAGCAGGAGCAATGGCGCAAATACGAATGCCATCTCCTTGGCAAAAAAACCAATAAGAGGAAATATGAGGTAAAGTTGGTATTTACGCCAAAACGCGCCTTTGGTAAAAGCGACCATACCTGCCAAAACAAACAGTGCAGCATCAATCTCCGCTCTTTGGAAAATATAGTTAACAGTCTCTGCATTAGCACAAAGAAGCCCAAACATTGTGGCGGCAAGAAGCGCCCAGTTTTCTTTCTTGCCCTGAAAATCAATTTTGTAAAGAAGATCTTTGACAAAAACAAAAATCAAGATACAGACAAGGATGAATGTTATAAAGATGTGAATATGAAATACTTCTGTTCCTCCACCTTTAGACAGCTTGAGATCGATGGCATTTTCCAGAGTAAGAAAAGGACGATAAGACTGATTTGTGGGGAGAGTGCTTATAGTTTTGCCATCTGTAAAGAATTTATAAACATTTATATCCCTGATAGCCGGATTATTGACTATTGTGTGGTCATCGTCAAAATGGAAACTGTTGGAAAAATGATTGGAATATGCAAGAAGTATTGCAAGAAAAGCTAAAACAGCCAGCTTGTAAAACTTGGAGTTATTGTTATTCATCCGAAGATGTTATTGCCTTGATGCCGGGAAGCTCAATCCCTTCGAGGTATTCAAGCATTGCTCCGCCACCTGTGGAAACATAACTTACCTTATCAGCAAACCCCATTTGGGTAACTGCTGCCACGGAATCTCCTCCGCCCACTAGTGTGAAAACACCTCTTTTTGTGGCTTCAGCGAGAATTGTAGCAATACTTTTAGTACCGGAAGAGAACT
Source organism: Rikenellaceae bacterium (assembly GCA_003520315.1). The sequence continues at coordinate 2,288 of DOVA01000030.1, forward strand.
TTTCCATTTCAAAGACGCCAACTGGTCCGTTCCAGAGAACGGTTTTTGATGAGAGAATAATCTTCTCCCACTCTTTCACTGTAGATTCTGCAGCATCCATGCCCATCCAGCCATCAGGAATCTGGTCACATGGGCAGATTCTAATGTTGGCTTCATTGCTAAAACTGTCTGCAGCTATAACTTCTCCTAAATAGTGCAGCTTTACGTTTTTAACTTTGGCTTTTTCGATAAGAGATTTTGCAAGATCAAGTTGGTCATCTTCGCACAGTGAATTACCTATTTTACCTCCTTGTGCTTTGACGAAAGTATAGATCATTCCTCCAGCGATTATCATGTTGTCAACTACATCAAACAATTTTTCGATTATGCCGATTTTGGTGGACACCTTTGCACCTCCCAGGATGGCTGTAACCGGGTGCACAGGAGATTTG
>DOVA01000052.1 GCA_003520315.1 Rikenellaceae bacterium
ACAAAACCGGCAAGATTCCTTCATTAAGGGTATCTCTTCAAGAATTGCCAATAGTTTCAGACGTTTTATGACTAAAGATGGAATTGAAGATACCGGTTGTCCTCTTAAAATATTACGCACAGACTATGCAAAGAGGATTCCTCTTTTCACAGGAATGCATCGATTCCTGCCTGCGTTGATAATGTTACAACCAGGCGGTACAGTCAAGCAAGTTCCTGTCAGACATTTTCCAAGAGTTGCAGGCAAATCAAAATATAACCTGGCAAACCGTATGGTAGGTCCCTTTATAGACTGTTTTGCCTACAGATGGATGAAAAAAAGATATATAAACTACAGCATATCCACAAACAACCTTAATTAATCAATGATATATGTAATCGGCCTGATTGCCCAACTCTTTTTTGGAGCTCGCACAATCTTGCAATGGATACTCTCAGAAAGGGCAAAAAAGGTTCTTTCTCCCTCCATATTTTGGATTTTGAGTCTGATAGCCTCATACCTGTTCTTTATTTATGGTTGGCTAAGAGAGGATTTTGCAATTATTCTTGGACAGATGATTTCTTACTATATTTATATATGGAATTTGAAAATCAAGGGAATATGGACAAAAATGTATAAAATATTAAGGATTTTGCTTCTGATAACTCCTGTCATTGCCATTGTGCTTGCTGCCGATAATGTTGATCAGTTTGTCTCAACATTTTTCAAAAACGATAAAATTCCTATTTGGCTTGTAATTTTCGGATCTTTTGGACAAATATTGTTTACATTTCGCTTTATTTATCAGATCATTTACTCTGCAAAGAGAAACGAATCCATACTGCCACTTGGTTTCTGGATAATTAGTCTAACAGGCTCTTCTCTTATAATTATCTATGCTCTTATTCGTCTGGATCCAATTCTTATTTTGGGACAAAGTGCCGGATTTATTGCCTATATACGAAACATTATCATTTATACTAAACAGGGGAAAAACAGTCAATGAGACTACTCGAGAAATATAGATTTTTGATTTATCTAACCGCGGTCATCCCTCTTTTTATTTTAAGAGATTTCACGCCTGACAATGAATTACGATATCTAAGTATTGCTGATGAGGCTATTAGGAATGGCAATCTGTTTACATTTACAAATCATGGCATCCCCTATGCCGATAAACCCCCACTCTATCTATGGATAGTAATGGCTGGCAAACTATTGTTCGGCCATCACAGCATGTTTTTTCTTGCTTTGTTTTCATATCTCCCAGCCTTAATAACTATCTATGTTATGGATAAGTGGACAAGCAAGTATGTCAATAGGCAAGCTTTAATTGCAGGGGAATTAATGCTTTTGACAAGCGTTTATTTCATGGGCGCAGGAGTTGTGGCAAGGATGGACATGTTGATGTGCATGTTCATAACTCTCTCTCTCTATGTTTTTTACCGCATGTATATGGGAGATGGCAAAAAGTTTGACGGATTACTGTTTCCTCTCCTGGTCTTTATGGCAATCTTTTCAAAAGGGCCAATTGGTATTCTGGTACCGTTTGTCTCAACAGTCACTTTCCTTCTTCTCAGAAAAGACTATAAGGCGATCGGACGTTTTTGGGGAATAAAAACACTCTCTGTCTTGCTTGTCCTTTGTTTGGTATGGTTTAGCATGGTTTGGACAGAAGGGGGAAAAGAGTATCTAAACAATCTCCTTTTCAATCAGACAGTCAATCGCGCTGTTAACTCATTCCATCACAAAGAGCCATTTTATTATTATTTTGTATCTATCTTATACTCTCTATTTCCATGGTCTATCCTTGTTATATCAATGATAATAAGAGGAATATCCAAAAGAACTAAAATTGACGAAGGTTTAAGTGATACACTTGAACAATTTTTTATAATAGTTGCTCTCTCTACATTCATTTTACTATCTCTCATAAGCTCCAAACTGCAGATTTACCTTTTACCTGCATTTCCTTTTTTCATATATCTGACTCTCCTTTGGCTACCTAAATTTGGAGCTACAGGTTTTGGACCTTCAAGGTTTGTTAAAATCTCTCTTGAAATACCGGCATTTCTTCTAACTCTGGTCACACCTGCCTATTTCATTTATATTATGTCATCAAACAGGCCTGAAACATACACTGTTACACCTCCTGCTTCAATTTTGATTCCCACTGCTCTTACAATTGTTTCAACAGCGGGAATTTTATCCCTATATATACTTCACAGCAATAAAATGCAGATATACAAGGTTATATCAACCATGAGTGCAGGAATTCTTTTGTCAGTTTTTATTGCCTCATTTGCTGTTCCTCAATTAAATCCCTTTATTGGTATGGGAACTCTTTGTAAAGAAGCCAAAGAGGTCGCAGAAAAAGAGGGAATTAGCAACTTTGTATATTACAGACTTAAACAAGCTGATAATTTGGACGTTTATCTGGGAACACAACTTCAAGAGCTCTCTCTCGAAGAGTTAAAAAATATTGTTGACAAGCGGATGTCAGAGGAAAAGGAAGATCCATCCAGACAGATAGGAGAACGGTCCATTCTCTTTGTCAAACAATCCCATATGTTAGAAAAAGATAAAGAGGCTGCAACACTTCTCGAAAAATATGAAAAGCATCCTGTTGGAAAATATTTCTTTATTATTCTATAATAAATTATGAAGATTTTAATTACCGGATCGGCAGGTTTCATAGGACATTACGCAGCAATGCATTATGCTCTAAAGGGAAGCGAAGTGGTCGGTCTGGACAATCTCAACGACTATTACGACGTTAACCTGAAATACCACAGAGGTTTTATCAGTGGCTTTAACTTCCAGGAGACAGAGCCAGGTCAAATAGTCAGGAGCACAAAATACGATAATTATCGCTTTATCAGAGGAGATTTGACTGACAAAAATCTTCTCGATAATCTTTTTGATAATGAAAAATTTGATATAGTTTGCAATCTTGCGGCACAGGCAGGCGTAAGATATTCAATAGAAAAACCCTACTCCTATATCAATTCCAACATTATTGGATTTATGAACATATTGGAAGCCTGCAGGCACAATCCTGTCAAGCATCTCGTTTTCGCCAGCTCGAGCAGTGTCTATGGAATGAACAGCAAAGTTCCGTTCAGTGAAGACGACAAATGCGATTCTCCTGCAAGCCTGTACGCTGCAACTAAAAAAGCTGATGAACTGATGGCACATGCATACAGCTCCCTTTATAAAATTCCTTCCACCGGTCTTCGATTTTTCACTGTCTACGGACCTCTTGGAAGGCCTGACATGGCTCCTGATATATTCATGAAAGCTATAATAGCGGGAAGACCCATCAGACTGTTCAATCACGGGAACATGTTCAGGGATTTCACATATATCGACGATATAATTCAAGGTCTTTCTACTGTCATCGATTCACCTTCTCCTTCAGGAGCTATCCCTTACAAACTTTATAACATAGGCAACAGCACTCCTGTTCCGCTTCTGGACTTTATAAAAACCATTGAAGAGGTAACCGGTAAAAAGGCAGTCGTTCAAATGGAAGAAATGCAACCGGGAGATGTAATAATCACATATGCAGATACAACAAAACTGCAAAATGAATTTGGTTACAAACCACAAACTTCTGTTCGCAAAGGGATTGAAGCTCTCTACAAAAGCATATTGAATCTTTAATCACCATTGCTCTAAACTGATTACCTCCTATACAGCACTTTATCATACAGCCATATCTCCTAATCTATTAAGATATGTCAAAGTCTTTGCAAAGAACTACGGTACAATCCCGCAATGGCACCAGGAAGCAGTTGGTGAAACGTTTATATTTATAGACGAAATAACTGTAAAACAGGCAAAATGACTAAAAGATTATAGGTTGTTACGGGAGCAATAAGGATTTTGCAACTTGATTGTGAAATAAAAAGTAGTCCCTTTGCCAACTTCAGATTCCACCCAAATTCTTCCTTCAAGCATTGAAACAAATTCTTTCACAATAGATAATCCCAATCCTGTACCCTCGACCGATCTTGAGAAAGAATTTTCAACCTGATAAAACCGCTCGAATATCCTGTCAAGCTCACTGTTTTCAATACCACAACCGGTATCCTTAACGAAGAAAATTATATGCTCAGGATCTCCGACAAAGTTATCTTCATAAAAAAAACCAAATTCAACATATCCGGCTTTAGTAAACTTCTGAGCATTACTTACAAGATTAATAAAAATCTGAGTAAGTTTGGCTTTATCGGTGCACACCTCTATGTCAACTGCTGCTGAAGGAGCCACTTTGAGCATAATCTCCGAATTGAAACTACTGCTGAAAAATGAATAAACGCTATTGATAACTTCCCCTAAATTAAATTTTTCCGGCCTTACATTAACTTGTCCTGCCTCCAGTTTTGCAATATCCATCAAATCATTAACTGTATTAAGAAGCCGATATGTACTATTGTTGATAATAGAGAGATACTCCTTAAGACGCTCGTCCTTAGCTTCATTCATCAAGATATCTGTAAATCCGATAATGCTAGTCATTGGGGTACGTATTTCATGGCTGACATTGGCAAGAAAGGCGCTTTTGAGTTTATTGCTTTCCTCTGCCTGCTCCTTAGCCAATCTTAAGTCTTCAATCTTGGTCAATTTGTCGTAATATAGTCCGATATATGCAGCAAAAATCTCAAGAGTCACCAAATCGTCATCGTTATAAGCATCCTTGTTGTGATAATTTTGAACAGCCACGACTCCTGTCACACTCTTTTGAGAGAGGTCAAACAAAGGCGCTCCCATCCATATTTGAGTGTCAGTTCCAAGCAATCTCAATCCATATTCCTTGTTAATTTCATCAATGTCCTCCTGCCTCACCAGATGCCCTTTTGCAGATGTCCTCACATAGTCTGTAAGTGTGTTATTCAGAGACATCAAATCCGCACCTTCATAATTGTCAAATTCATCGACAAAATAAGGGAAAGAATATTTATCTTCCGCTTTGTTATAAATTGCAATAAATATATTTTCAACTTGCATCACATTTTTCAGCTCTTCATGAGATCTTCGAAGAAACTCATGAAGAGATATATTTTCAAGAAAAATCCGCGAAATATTGAGCAGGGCCAATTGTAATACGCTCTTTTTTCTGTTTTCAGTAACATCTCTCATTACACCACCTACACCTATCCGCCCATTTCCAAAATTTAGAGGGAATTTAATAATTTCATATATTCTTTCATTAAAGCTATTCTCTTCCACCACCATATCATTTTGCTCAATAGTTCTTATATCAGAAAAAGAACAAATTTGAGCAATGCAAGGCTCAAATATTTCTCGGTCAGTATTCCCAATTATTTCATTATTTTCCAATTTGACCAAATTCTGAAAAGCAGTATTGAAAAAAGTATATTTAAAATTCTCATCCTTAATGAACATAGCGTCTCTGTTGGCATTCATGAACTTCATGTTTCTTTCTTCGCTGAGCATCAATTCATTTCTGATCTTCCAAAAGTACATTCTCCTTACAAGCAATATCCCCAATAAAACAGTAGTAAAAGGATATAAAGTCATCGTAGGAATCAAAATATTCTTCAATGTGGGTATAATCAGTTCTCGAGGAAGTGCAAGAGTGCAAAGCAACATGAGAATGTGGGCTATATAGCTAACAATAAATAGATTATAAATGTATCTTTTCTTACGCCACTGTGGAAAGAGCTTTTTCCAAACCAAGCCTGTAGCAGATGATGATACAATCACCAGAACACCCATCCACATTCCAGCCCCCCCTTGAATAATTCTGAAAGCAGCAGTAATTATAACCGCAACAATAGTTGAGATTGGACCAAAAAAAAGACCCGCGTTGACCAAAAGTGCAGATCTAGTATCAAACACCAAACCAGGCATCATCTTCCATGGAGTCAACATTAAAATTATCCCAATTATCCCTATGCCTGCGCCAAGTAAGACTTTATAAAACCTGGTTTTAAAATGTTCCGATTTTTCCCACACCAAATCATAAAGAAGTGTGAAAGAGATCAAAATAGCTATATTTTGAACGAGACCAATTATTATAGAAAAATCCATTACGATATTCTCACCCTGCAAAAGTACAAAAACAATCTCTTATAAAAAGCAGAAGCTGCAACAAGATTAATCCCTATCGCAGCCTCAATTAAAGAAAGAGTCACGAATTATGCTGAAGTCTTAGTGGAGTCAACAAAGACTCTTGCTCCCAACTCCTTATCAAGGAGATAAATAGCCTGGCCATTATCTTCTCCTATTAATTTTAGCTGATCCACAATTTGTAATGCGCTTTCCTCTTCCTCTGCTTGCTCATCAATGAACCATTGCAACATGTTTGCAGCAGCATGATCTTTTTCTGAAAGAGCTACCTCATAGCAATGATTAATTTTTTCAGTAACCTTGCATTCCTGATAGTAAGTCTCTTCAAAGACTAACAAAATTGAATTCCATGTAACAGGAACCTCCGGAATTGCCTCAAGTTTAACAACACCTCCTCTACTGTTGATAAAATCGAAAATCTTAATAGCATGTGTCAATTCTTCTTGGTACTGAACCTTCATCCAGTTTGCAAAACCTCTGAGAGCACGTGTTTCAAAATAAGCTGACATTGACAAATAAAGATGAGCAGACCAGAACTCTGCATTGATTTGCTTGTTAAGAACCTCTTCTACTTTTGAATTTATTTTCATAACCACAATTTTTATAGTGATAATCTAATATTATATAAATATAACAAATTAATTTAGTTTTTGTTATATTTGTCTTTCAAAACACATATTAAATGTTCATTGCAGTTGATTTTGACGGCACAATTGTTAAACATAAGTATCCGGAAATTGGCGAAGAAATTCCATTCGCCATTCAAACACTAAGAATGATTCAAAGTGAACTCAGGCATAATATCATTCTCTGGACAGTCAGAGAGGGAGAACTTCTTGAAGAGGCTGTAGAATACTGCAAATCGAGAGGTCTTGAATTCTATGCTGTCAACGCAAATCACCCGGATTGCACAGGTAATGATTCACCAAGAAAATTGATAGCAGACATGTATATTGACGACAGAAATTTTGGAGGAGTACCCGATTGGGGATTTATTTATAATGCACTTAAATACAGGCCTGATGAATGCTTCTCTCCTGAGATATTTCAGCAAAATGAAGAGCGATTACCAAAAGCAAAAAAACGAGGTCTATTTAGACATAAATAAAACAGTCTGAGATGAAAGGAATAGTCCTAGCCGGAGGTTCCGGAACAAGGCTTTACCCTATTACTAAGGGAGTTTCCAAACAGTTGCTGCCAATATATGACAAACCGATGGTCTATTACCCTATTTCGGTACTGATGCTTGCCGGAATAAGAGAAATACTAATTATCTCAACACCG
>DOVA01000013.1 GCA_003520315.1 Rikenellaceae bacterium
GGCCTGATGTTCCGGATGCTGTTGCAAAATGTCTTAAAGCAGGTATTGATGTTAAAATTGTTACGGGCGATACTCCGCGAACTGCATGGGAAATTGGACGCCAAATCGGTATAATTAATGACAATGATGGACCTGAGGTCATAATTACCGGAGTGGATTTTGAGGCTTTGACTGATGAGGAAGCTCTTGACCGTGTAATGGGACTTAAGATCATGTGCAGGGCGCGTCCAATAGACAAGCAAAGATTAGTGCAGCTTTTGCAGAAGAAAGGAGCTGTAGTAGCTGTTACTGGGGATGGAACTAATGACGCTCCGGCTCTCAATTATGCTCATGTTGGTCTTTCAATGGGCTCTAGTACTTCCGTCGCAAAAGAGGCAAGCGACATAACACTCCTCGACGACTCTTTCAACAGTATAGCAACTGCTGTCATGTGGGGGCGTTCATTGTATCAGAATATTCAGAGATTTATACTGTTTCAGTTAACCATTAATTTTGCAGCTCTTCTTATTGTCTTTATAGGATCTTTAATTGGCAAGGACCTCCCATTGACTGTTACTCAGATGCTTTGGGTTAATCTGATTATGGATACCTTTGCAGCCGGAGCACTTGCCTCCTTGCCGCCTGATGAACGGGTAATGGAGCGTAAGCCAAGAAAAGCTGATGATTTTATAATTACAAAAAAAATGGCTGTAATTATTATTACTTCGGGAGTAATTTTTGTCGTTTTTATGCTTGGACTATTGGAGTACTTTACTAATGATGCAGGTGAAATTTCCCGATATGATTCGTCGCGGTTCTTTACTTTTTTTGTAATGTTGCAATTTTGGAACATGTTCAATGCCAAAAGATTTGGTTCTTCAGAATCTGCATTCAGAGATATTACAAAAAGTAAGGGATTTCTTTTAGTCGGGCTGTTGATAGTTGCAGGTCAGGTATTGATTGTTCAGTTCGGAGGAGATGTTTTTAGAACTGAGCCTATCAGCTTGAGAGATTGGGTGCTTATAATTCTTATTACTTCACTTGTACTTATAGTTGGAGAAGCTGCTGCTATTATTAAAAGAATAATTAAAAAATAATTTGATGTCATTGCAGGAAGGAGGTATACAAAAAGGTGAGTCTGCTGCAAAGAAGAGATACGACGATCATTCTTTGCTTGCCCAGATGCAACGTTTATGTGCGATAAGGGAGTATACTATTCAGGATATTAATTCCAAGCTTAGGAACAAAGGCTGTAGTGAACATGAAATATTGGAAATTGTGGGTAAACTTATAGAGGACAATTATATAAACGAGGAACGTTATGCATTTGCCTTTGTAAGAGATAAATCTACTCTTGCAGGATGGGGGCGAAAAAAAATTGAGTATGCATTGAAGAACAAAGGTATTGGTCAAACTGTTATTAAGATTGCTTTGGACTCTATATCGTCTGAATCTAACATTGCCTTACTTGAAAAACTTCTCCTTAAGAAAATGAATGAATTGAAGCCAAAGCTGGAGTCAAAGGATGATGGAACAAAGAAGCTAAGGGAGAAACTTTTGAGATTTGCTCTTTCAAGGGGCTTTTCTTATGAAGATATTTTAAAAGTTATTAACAAAACACTGGCTAATTTAGAGCCTGAATAAAACATTATTGAAATAAATGGTTAATCTGGAACAATTCAAGGAACTCCAGCAACGTACTTCTGCGTTGAGGAGGTCTCTTTGACATAGATGGGAAGAGAGAAAAAATAAAAGAACTTGAAGACAGGAGCTCATCTCCTGATTTTTGGGATTATCCCAAAAGTGCTGAATCATTTTTAAAAAATGTCTCATCAATTAAGTATTGGACTGATAAATTTGCATCTATAGAAACATCATTGGAGGATTTTGAGATACTATTGGACCTTGTCAGGGAGGATCCTGAACTTGAGGAAGAAGTGGATAAGGCATTCTCTCAAACTTTGAGACTAATCGAAGAGTTGGAAATGAGGAAGATGTTAGGTGAAGAGGGTGATAATCTTGGAGCAATTCTCAAGATAAACTCAGGTGCAGGAGGTACTGAAAGTAATGATTGGTCTTCAATGTTGATGCGAATGTATGCAAGATGGGGTGAGAGAAATAATTACAAGGTTCATATCTATGATCTTATAGAAGGAGATGAGGCAGGAATTAAATCTGTGACACTTGAATTTGAAGGTGAATATGCGTATGGTTACTTGAAGGCAGAGACAGGAGTTCACAGGCTTGTCAGAATTTCGCCATTTAATGCTCAGGGAAAGAGACAAACCACATTTTCTTCAGTTTTTGTTTATCCAGCTGTAGATGACACTATAGAGATTGAAATAAATCCTGGAGATTTAGAATGGGATACCTTTCGCTCCAGTGGGGCCGGAGGTCAAAATGTAAATAAAGTGGAGACAGGTGTTCGGGTTAGACATATTCCTACAGGTATTTCTGTAGAAAATACTGAAACCCGCTCTCAACTGGATAACAGGCAAAATGCATTGAGGATTCTTAAATCTCATCTCTATGAACTTGAATTGAGAAAGAGGCGGGAGAAGCAGGCTGAACTTGAAGGATCAAAGATGAAAATTGAATGGGGTTCACAGATAAGAAGCTATGTTCTTCATCCTTACAAAATGGTGAAAGATTTAAGGACAGGGTATGAAACTTCTGATGTGCAGGCAGTGTTGGATGGAGACTTGAATGATTTTATGAAAGCATTTTTGTTAGGAACATTCAAATGACAGATAATATGAATTGTTATTTAATTATAGAAATATGAATTTTAAGTTTCAGGAAATCTTTCCATTGGGGAACGATAAAACACACTATCACCTTCTTACAAAAAAATATGTCTCTGTTGCAAGTTTTGAGGGTCATGAAATACTTAAGATAGATCTTGAAGGAATAAGACTGCTTGTCAGACAGGCTTTCCATGATGTATCTTTTATGCTAAGGCCTGAACATAATGAACAGGTCGCCAGGATTTTGAATGATCCTGAAGCCAGTGCGAACGACAAGTATGTAGCTCTTACCATGTTACTAAATGCAGATGTCTCTTCAAAAGGTGTTCTTCCTTTTTGTCAGGATACAGGTACTGCAATTGTAATTGCAAAGAAGGGACAAAAGATCTGGACAGGAGGTGGAGACGAAGAGGCAATATCGCATGGAGTTTTTGATACTTATACTCAGGATAATTTGAGATATTCACAAAATGCTCCTCTCGACATGTATAACGAAAAAAATACTGGATGTAATCTTCCTGCCCAGATAGATATTTATGCAACCGATAATGATGAATATGATTTTCTTTGCATAGCTAAAGGGGGTGGTTCTGCCAATAAGACTTTTTTATTTCAGGAAACCAGAGCTTTACTCAATCCTGATACTCTCGAGAAATTTTTAGTGGAGAAAATGAAAACTCTTGGTACCTCAGCCTGCCCTCCATATCATATTGCTTTTGTGATTGGTGGAACTTCTGCAGAGAGTTGTCTTAAAACCGTGAAACTTGCTTCTGCCAAATATCTTGATGCACTTCCTACAAAAGGCAACGAGTTGGGACATGCTTTTAGAGATGTTGAGCTTGAATCAAAATTGCTACAAGCTGCACAAAAACTTGGTATAGGAGCACAATTCGGAGGCAAATATTTTGCACACGATATAAGGGTGATACGTCTTCCGCGTCACGGTGCCTCATGTCCTGTCGGATTGGGAGTTTCATGCAGTGCTGACAGAAATATTAAGGGAAAGATAAACAAAGAGGGCATTTGGCTTGAGACTTTGGATGCTGATCCCATCAGACTTGTTCCTGAGCCCTTGAGATCCGGTAAAGCTGCTTATTCAGAGGGGATAAAGATAGATCTTAATCGCCCAATGAAAGAAATACTTGCCGACCTTTCACAATATCCTGTGTCAACTCTCTTGTTGCTTAATGGTACCATTATAGTCGCCCGGGATATGGCTCATGCTAAGTTAAAAGAGAGATTAGATGCCGGTGAGGATTTACCACAATATATTAAAGAACATCCTGTATATTATGCCGGACCTGCAAAAACGCCAAAAGGAGTGCCAAGTGGCTCATTTGGACCTACAACTGCCGGCAGAATGGATTCGTATGTTGATCTTTTCCAGGAACATGGAGGAAGCCTAATTATGATAGCTAAGGGTAACAGGAGCCAGAAAGTTACAGATGCCTGCAAAAAATACGGTGGGTTCTATCTTGGCAGTATAGGAGGTCCTGCAGCCATCCTGGCTAAAGACAGTATTAAAAAAGTTGAACTTATTGAATATCCAGAGTTGGGTATGGAGGCAATTTGGAAAATAGAAGTTGAGAACTTTCCTGCTTTTATTCTTGTTGATGATAAAGGGAACGATTTTTTTGCACAGTATAAATAAATTAAATCATTTAAATTGAAAATTGTTTTTTTCCTTATCGCTTTTTCGGTAATATCATTAATCGCTGCTTATCCGTTTGTTAGAGGGTTGCAGGCTTTTTCATATTCACGCTGGCTAAGTGTCATATATGCCACTATTTATATTTTTGCCTTCTTGGCTTTTATGTTAAAAATGTTTATCGGAGAGACAACGAACTCTTCGATTTCACTTTTTCTTTCAAGGGTTGGATTTACCTGGTTTATAGCTGTTATCTATTTTTCTCTTTTTGCACTTTCATTTGATTTGCTTAGGTTGATAAACCATTTTACTGGATTTTTCCCATCTTTTATTAAAGATAATTATCAGCTTGTTAAACTTCTATTGGCTGTTTTTGTTGGATTAGCTGTCTCATCTATATTAATTTATGGCAATTGGAAATTTAATCATCCTGTGGTTAGAGAGCTATCAATAAAGATTGATAAACCTCTTCCGCCAGACGGAGTAAATATTGTGCTTGCAAGCGATATTCATTTAAGTACCATTATCAACAGAGATAAACTGACCCAATATGTGGCTCTGATAAACAGGCAAAATCCGGATTTGGTTTTAATTACAGGAGATATTTCCGACAGGAACATAAAGCCACTGATAGATGGAAAGTTGTCTGAGTTATTAGGTAGTATTACTTCAACTTATGGTACATATGCAGTTACGGGCAATCATGAATATTATGGTGGTGATAAAGAAGCACTTTATTCATATTACAGATCTTCGGGAATACATCTGCTGATAGATTCGGTAGTTGTTGTTAATGTTGGTGATGGTATTTTGAATATTATAGGAAGAGATGACAAAACCAACCATCACAGAAAAAGTCTGGGCATGTTGATCGAAGGTGTTGACAAAAAATGGCCGGTAATTTTAATGGATCATCAGCCCTACAATCTTCAGGAAGCAGAATTGGCAGGTGTAGATCTGCAAGTTTCAGGTCACACTCATCAAGGGCAGTTTTGGCCTGGAAGTTTTTTTGTGAAAAAGATGTATGAATTATCATATGGGTATAAAGTCAGAGGAAAGACACATTTCATTGTCTCTTCAGGCCTTGGTTTGTGGGGACCAGAATTTCGTATTGGGACTTCGTCGGAAATTGTCTTAATTCACCTTTTTTCTAAGAGTTGATTTTACCAGCTGCCACCTGCGCCACCTCCTCCGAAACTACCGCCTCCGAATCCTCCGAATCCACCTCCTCCAAATCCGCCTCTACCTAATCCTCCGCCAGAATATCCGCCAAACCGTCCTCCTCGTCCAGAAAGTAAAGACCCAAGTATTAACAAATCAAGAAAACCTGGGTCTTTTCTATTACCCCCTCCAAAATTAGTTGGTCCCTTTCTTTTGTTAACAATGGAAAAAATTATAAAGATCAGTACAATTCCGATGACGATCAACGCACCGAACAAAGAACTTCCCTCGCTTTGTGCAGCATATTCTTCGGAACTGAATTCACCTGCAGCTATTGGCATAATCACTTTAAGAGCCTCGACAATCCCCTCATAGTACTCTCCCAGCATAAAATGTGGAATCATCTCCTGTTCCACAATCCTTTTGCATATGGCATCAGGGAGAGCTCCTTCAAGGCCATAACCAGTAGCTATAAAAGCTTCACCACGTTCGTCATGTCTTTTAGGTTTTATAAGTATAACGATACCATTATCAAATTTTTCCTGTCCGACTCTCCACTCTTCACCAATTGAATAGGCCATCTGTGATCTTTCCATGCCTCCGAAATCGTTTAACGTCACGATGACAATCTGGTTGGAGGTTTTGTTTGCAAAATTTACCAGAGTATCTTCGAGATATGTACTTTGCTCTGGTGTAAGGATGACAGCGAAATCATTCACAAGTCTCGGAGGAGATGGCCTTTCAGGAACCTGGGCGAGTACTGAAGTTACTGCTATAGTCAATAGGACCAGAAGAGTCAGTGGCTTATTCACCAAACGATATTTCATTGCTCTGTTCATTAGTGTCGTCTGTTTTATGGGGAAAGTAATCTCTTAATTTATCTCCTGTCATTCTTATAGCAATTCTAAGTCCATCAACTATTTGATTGGATGCAAAATGAGAGACAAGAACATCTTTAACATCATCCCAGAACCCTTCCGGGACTGTTGAATTGATCCCTGCATCTCCAATTATTGCAAGTTTCTTTGATTCATATGCAATATATATCAGGACAGCGTTTCGCTCCTTTGTTCGGTACATTTTTAAAGCATTAAATACAGTAATTGCCCTGCTGATTGGATCTGAATTACATTTGCTTTCAATATGTACCCTTATCTCACCGGAAGTATTAAGTTCCGCAGATTCTATTTCCTTAATCAATAAGGACTTATCTGAATCTGAAAGAAATTTTGAGGCAGCCACAATTAAAATTCAACTTTTGGTGGTTGTTCTGTCCCCTCATTTGCTTCGAAATATGGTTTTCTCTCGAAACCAAAGAGAGAAGCTATAATATTTTTTGGAAATTGACGGATATAGGTATTAAACCCTCGTGCAGCGTCATTGAACTTCTGTCTTTCTACTGTAATCCTGTTTTCAGTTCCTTCAAGTTGTGCTTGTAATTCCAAAAAGTTTTGGTTTGCCTTTAAATCAGGATAACGTTCAACTACAACCATCAATTTGTTCAGTGCATTTGTCAGTTCACCCTGAGCTGCCTGAAATTTTTCCATGGCGTCTGGAGTCATGTTTTTTGGGTCTATTGTGGTCTGCGTAGCTTTGGATCTTGCATTGACTACACCTTCAAGAGTTTCCCTTTCATGTGTGGCATAACCTTTGACAGTAGCCACTAAATTTGGAATAAGGTCAGCACGACGCTGGTAAACATTTTCAACCTGAGACCATGCAGATGTTACTCCCTCTTCTTGGGCAACCATTTTGTTATAAACTCGCATTCCCCAAAAGAGAAAAATGAGCAGAATTGCTAATATCACCAAAATTACAATTGTTCCTTTTGATAATTTCATAATTTAATCTAATTAATTTATTAATAATGATTTAAACAAGTTAGAGACTTTTTCTGACACATCTAACAGATGCACCAAAATACTCTTTTGTCACATAATTATATGGAAAATCAGGACTGTCAAAATAGATGTAACGATATTCAGCAAAATTTGAATCTTTTTCGGTTGATGACCACCAGAACCCGAAAGAAAACAAATTTTCAAAACGATTTAAATTATTCATCATACACCCTGCTGGAAGTGCATTCCAGGTAAAAAGATTTTTTTGGGCATTATCCGGGCTGTATTTCCATATATTGTTATCGTTTAGCTGTGCGTTGACAGTTAATTTTTCTCCCAGACCTCTCCAAGAATCGTGAAAAGGAAGAGTGGTGTATCCATTAAGTACCTTTGCCAAATTCTCCCAGTCTTCTGCTGTAGGAACAGACCAGCCGGGAGGACACACACCGCGAGGTCCTTCGCCCAGTCCGCTTTTACTGATGTTGTCGGTTGCCTCAGACCATGTGTAAAGTCTGCCCATAAATATGGCAAGAAGTGTTTCATCTTTGTATGCCTTACCGGCACTTTCATAATTTAAGTTGTAGTTGAACCAGTCAAGGTCACCTATGGTTGAATAGTAATAAACTTTACCATCTCTTGGATCAGTTATATATTCTCCGCTTTTTTTCAATCCTTTGAGACTGTTTTCGGAAGTAATATCAATAACCTTAACAGCCAGTGAGTTTGACTTGGAATAAAAACCATCTGCAGATGCAGAAACGGTTACAGTATAATCACCTGTCGTAGATGGTGTTGTAATTATAATATTCTGACCTTCAGTTGTGTCAGCACTGAATCCAACTGTTATCCATTTGTATGTTATACCTGATGTGGGATTAGTTATCCCGGTTGCATTAAGCTCAATCTGGGTAGAAACAGGCAGGTACTCTTGACATTTGAAAGAAAGTGTACCTTCCATATATTCGGATGTAGTTTCGTCTTCATCGTCTTTGTTACAGGATGAAATGGTTAGAAGCATGAAAGCTATAATTGGCAAAAGGAGAATTGTGAATCGTCTCATATGATTGAAAGAGTCTTTATTTCGTACAAATATAATTTTATTTATTCTAAATTTGTGCCAAAATGGTTCTTATTATGAATTGTTCTAAAAGAGTTAATGAATTAGTTGTATTTCTGTTGTTGGCTATTGTTACGACAAGTTGTGAGAAGAAATTAATTTACAGGACAATTGACGGCTTCACTCAAGGGACAACATACCATATAGTATACTCAGTTGACGGGGCGGATTCTTTGGACGAAGTGGTCAACGAAGTTTTAAGTGCAATTGACAATTCACTCTCTGTTTACAATGATTCTTCTTTGATCTCAAGGATCAACAGGGGGGAAAATATTCCCCCCGATGCGTTTTTTGTTGAACTATTCAATAAATCGAGGGAGATTTACGATTTAAGTTCGGGAGCGTTTGATATTTCTGGAGCTCCTCTCTTTGATATTTGGGGTTTTGGCTTTAAGAACAGAGAAAAAGTGACTCAGGAGGATATTGATAGTATTAAAACCTTTGTAGGAATGGACAAAATCTGGATAGATAATGGCAGGGTGAAAAGAAGTGATTCGAGAGTTACTCTTAATATGAATGCTGTAGCTCAGGGATATACCTCAGATGTTATGGCGCGTAAGTTTGACAGTTTGGGAGTAAGCAACTATATGATTGAGATAGGGGGAGAGATCTTCTGCAAGGGTCATAATCCTAAGGGGCATGAATGGAATGTGGGGATTGACAAACCTGTAGAGGGTAATTTTATTCCCGGAGAGGAGTTGCAGGCAGTAATTGCAATTTCTGGGAAAGGTCTTGCAACTTCAGGCAATTATAGAAAATTTTATGAAGAAGGTGGTAAAAAATATTCTCATACAATTGATCCTCGAATTGGGTATCCTGTTACACATTCATTGCTAAGTGCTACGGTAATTGCCCAAGATGCAATGACTGCTGATGCATTGGCAACTTTTTTTATGGTTGTAGGCCTTGATGAGGCAATAAAATTTCTTAATGACAGGCGCGATATTGACGCTTATCTGATTTATTCGGAAAATGGTCAATTCAAGGTATATAAGACTGCTGGCGTTAAAATTGTTAAAATTAAATAAGAGTGAGGCTGTTATGGCAAATACTATTTCACGAAGAAGTTTTCTGAAGAGTTCTGTAGTAGCAGGAGCTGCTTTGGGATTAGGCTTTTACGATTCCAAAAAGATTGGAGTCAAAAGTCAGTTTGATGCGATTATTTCCAATGGAGTTATCTATGTGGGCGATGGTTCTTCTCCATTTAAAGGCTCTATAGGAATTAAAAATGGAAAAATCGCGGCTATCGGAGATATTGGGGACAGTGCAGACAGTATTGTTAATGCCGAAGAAATGGCTGTGTCTCCGGGGTTTGTAGATATTCACTCTCATACTGATGGGAATATCAGATATGCGAAATTAGGAGACAGTAAAATTTATCAAGGGATTACTACCGATGTAAGTGGAAACTGCGGAGATAGCGTTTTCCCTCTTGGGGGGTGGAAAAGCATTTCTGATTTCAATAATGAGATGGAAAAGATGGGAATAGGGGTTAACATAAGAAGTTTCATAGGACAGGGCACGTTGAGACATGTTGTTATAGGAGATAATAATGTTCCGGCCACTAAAGATCATATTAAGAGGATGAAATATCTTCTCGAGGAAGAACTTGAAAAAGGAGCAATAGGATTGACATGCGGGCTTGAATATACACCCGGTTCATATGCTTCGGACGATGAAATCGTAGAGTTGTTGAAAGTGGTTGCTAAACACGACAAAACATTTGCAATTCATATGCGCAATGAAGATGACAGAGTTGAAGAAGCTGTTGCAGAAAGCATTGACATGGCAAGACGTGCAAAAGTAAGATTACAGATATCGCATCTTAAGACTCAAAATGTTGCTAACTGGCACAAAGCGCCCAAACTTATTAAACAAATAGAAGATGCAAGAGCATCAGGAATAGATATAGCCTTTGACCGTTATCCATATACGGCTTTTTCAACCGGAATGTCTGTTTTTATTCCTTTGGATTATCGTCAGGGCTCTACAGATGAGATAATTGCCCGTTTAAAAGACGATAAGCAGTCTAAAGAAATTGCAAAATATTTAAACAATAAACTTGAAAAACTGGGCGGAGCTAAGAATGTTATGGTAACGTCAGCACGTTTGGCGGAGAATAGACAATTTGTTGGACGTAATGTCGAAGAATGCGCTGCCATGACAAATCTTTCTCCATGGGAGTTTATGCGAAAAATACTTATAGATGAGCGCCTTGTCGTGGACATAGTTGGGTTTGCGATGAACGAAGACAATTTAAAGATGTTTTTATCCCATCCTATGGGAATGCCTATTACAGACTGCAGTGCTTATTCTCCTGTGGGGAAACTTGGAGAGAATATGCCTCATCCCAGAGCATATGGTTCTTTTCCAAGATTTGTTGGCAAGTATNNATTGTCGAGACGAAAATCTTATGGATTTAAGTTCAGCTGTCAGAAAATGTACATCTCTTCCTGCGTCGAGAATAGGATTAAAGGAGAGAGGCCTGCTAAAGGTTGGCTATTATGCAGACATTTTGGTATTCAATCCCCTGACAATCATCGATAAGGCCACTTATTCAGAGCCTCACCAATTTGCTGCAGGCATTAATCACATTTTTGTCAACGGAGTTTGGACAATAGCCAATGGAGTACCTACAGGGAAACTTGGCGGAAGAACAAGTTAATCTCAATCTTCTCTTAGAGTTTCATTTTTTTCAAAAGCATCAACAATTTTTGAAACGAGGGGATGCCTGACAATATCTCCTCTATCGAAGTTAATTATTGACACGCCTTTAATATGTTCACACAGCCCGGCACCTTTAAGTAATCCTGAGTCGGCTCGTCTTGGAAGGTCAATTTGTGTGGCATCGCCGGTAACGATAAATTTTGAATCAAAGCCCATTCTTGTAAGGAACATTTTAAGCTGTCCTAAAGTTGTATTCTGTGCTTCGTCAAGTATTACGAATGCATTTTCAAGAGTTCTTCCTCTCATATATGCGAGAGGAGCTATTTGTATAACACCATCCTCCATGAGAGTTTCAAGTTTTTTTGTGGGAAGCATGTCTCTTAAAGCATCATAAAGCGGCTGTAAATAGGGGTCAAGCTTCTCCTTCATATCACCGGGAAGAAAACCGAGTCTTTCAC
>DOVA01000123.1 GCA_003520315.1 Rikenellaceae bacterium
CTCAGTTTGCTCTACTGAAGGTATATTTTGAATTGTATTGATAAGAATTTCCATAAGGTGATCGTGATTCTGGCAGTATATTTTGAGCATAAGAGCATGTTTCCCGGTCACAAAATGACACTCCACAACTTCAGGAATTTTTTTCAAAGCCTCAATGACTGAAGGATACTGGTTGGCCTGGGAAAGACTAACACCAACATAGGCACATACATTCAAACCCAGTGCTTGAGGTTTTACCAGAAGTCTTGAACCCGTGATAATGCCGAGGTTTTCCATCTTCTTGACTCTCTGATGAATTGCTGCCCCGGAAACACCGCATTCACGGGCTATTTCTAGAAATGGCATTCTTGCATTTTTAACAAGAAATGATAATATCTTCTGGTCTATCTGATCAATCTGATACTTAGGCATAGCTTAAGGATTTATTGTTATATAGCAAATATAATAATAAATTATTATTATTTACTATTAAATTTTTGATAAAAGTAGAGCCATCTTAGTGGTATTTCTCCTGAGCAAGCAGTGAAGTAGTCCGAATTAGAACATGCAACATAGAGATTATCACCGTTTTTAATGTCAGGAATTTCCATCCACCATCTACCTGAAGATCGACTTGTAACGAAGATAATATCCTGTCCGTCTTGTCCCAAACTTACAATTTTTCTCAGAAATGAATCCTCATTATCAGCATTTTCGGGGTTTTCCATTATATTTGAAGCTAATCCTTCTGCAAAATGCCATATAAATTCTGCAACCAACTGGCACGAAACAGGAGAATTTTGCAGATCGGAAGGGAAACCGTAAATAAACAGTGTCTTTAATGAGAGGCTCATACCGATATACCTGCCCAATTGGCAAAGTTCCTCAGCGTAAAGGCCATTAGGTGATTTTGTGAAGCTTTCAGGGAAATCACAGACTCTTACGGAATTGATATCTGTAAAGACATAATCTGAATTGCGTATAGGAGGTTCGGCAAGAGTAAGGTCTTTTCGCAGAAACCCCAGTCTTAGCTCATCAAATGATTTTTCTCTTGTAATTTTTAGTAAAGCGGGATCGTATCGGTAAGTTTGATAGCCAATATGAGTAAAACCGGAGATTCCTGGATTCTCGAGAATGGATGGAAGAAGTTTATATTCCCCAATTTCTCCTCCGTTTGAGATAAGTGAAAGAGAGCCATGCAAATTGAGTGACTGAATGTCGGGAACTTTTTCGCCGAGAAGTACTACACTCTTCAAATCAAATTGTCCGCACTGTTCAATAGTTTCTCTCAACTGATCAATGCCGGGTTCTGTGTAATAGATCTTGTAATTACTTTGTGGATAAAGGTTTTCCAGGTATCGAAAAAGTATATTGTTGCCGGTGACGTTTATGATTACAACTATACCATCCAGGCAATTCCCACTGATTGCTGCAGCGGGTATCTGTTCAAGGAATTTGTTTTTACCCATGATGTTTTCCGTTACTTCCCTTTGCAATTATAGCAAGCACTTCTTCTAATTCAAGAGATTTCGGGTCGGTACCTTTGGGTATCTTGAAATTATCTTTTCCCCTTTTAATGTATGCTCCAAAACGGCCGTTTAAAATCTGTATTCTCTCTTTTGGAAAATCTTTGATAATTTTCTCTTTCTCTTTTTTATAGTGTTCTTCTATAATCTCAATGGAATTTTCCAAATCGACAGTCCTTGGATCTTTCTCTTTGCCAAGTGAAATAAATTTATTGTCATATTTGAGAAATGGTTCGAAACGACCAATACCGCTCACAATCTCTTTGCCCTTATATGATCCTACTACTCTTGGAAGTTCGAAAAGTTTCAAAGCTTCTTCAAGCGTTATAGTCTCGATTAGCTGTCCTTTTGCAAGGCTGACAAATTTCTTTTCGGGGTCGTCATTATCTCCGATTTGAGCTAATGGTCCAAAACGCCCTATCCTGACGTACAGATTTTTGCCACTTTTAGGATCTTTGCCGAGCTTTCTTTCTGCATTGGGTCTTGAAATTTCTAAAGTTTTCTCAACCTGTTTATGAAAAGGTCTGTAGAAATCTTCAATTACTTCGTTCCATACAAGTTTACCTGCGGCTATAGTGTCAAAATCCTCTTCAACTTTTGCTGTGAAATTGTAATCCATAATTGATTCAAAGTTTTCCAGTAAAAAGTCGTTAACCACAATCCCTATATCTTCAGGGAAGAGTTTATTTTTTTCTGCACCCCAAGTCTCTTTCAAAACTTTTGCAGACACCTTCCCATTTTCAAGTATAATTTCCCTGCAAGCTCTTTCCTGACCCGGTCTACTGTCTTTGACTATATATCCCCGCATGATAATAGTTGAAATAATAGGGGCATATGTTGAGGGTCTTCCTATGCCAAGTTCTTCGAGTTTCTTAACCAGGGAAGCCTCTGTATATCTTGGAGGCTTTTGTGAGAATTTTTCAACAGCTTTAATTGTCAGTGCATTCATCCGTTGCCCTGTCTTAAGTGAGGGAAGTTTCTGAAAAGCATCCCCAGCATTATCTTCGTCATCGGCTGATTCCAGATATACTTTTAAAAAACCGTCAAACTTGATTTTTTCGGCAGAGGCAATGAATTTTTGTGTAAAACTGTCACTGCATATGTTTATCTCTGTTCTTTGAATGACTGCATCTGACATTTGGGATGCTATTGTCCTTTTCCATATGAGGGAGTAAAGTTTTTTCTCCTGAACACCAGCATCAATATTTACATTGTTCAGGTAGGTTGGTCGTATGGCTTCGTGTGCCTCTTGGGCTCCTTTAGTTTTGGTTTCGTATTGTCTTGTTTTTGAATATTCTTTTCCAAACATCTCTGTAATAGTTTGCTTTGCTGCTGTTAATGCAACTTTCGAGAGGTTTGTAGAGTCTGTACGCATATAGGTTATTAATCCGGCTTCGTAGAGGTTCTGGGCAGCTCTCATTGTCTGGTTGAGAGAAAACCCCAGTTTACGTGAAGCTTCCTGTTGGAGTGTTGAAGTAGTAAATGGAGGAGAAGGAGATCGTTTTAATTCCTTTTCTTCTATAGATGAAATATTGAAATTGGCTTTAATGCATTTTTCAAGCAGTTCCCTAGCCTCTTTTTCAGTGTCGAACTTTTCGTTAAGTTCAGCCAACACTTTAACTGTTGTTTTAGATCCTTCGGGGTTGAAAATGCCTTCTATCTTAAATTGAGACTTTGCTGAGAATGCCTGAATCTCTCTTTCTCTCTCCACAATAAGCCTCAAAGCAACTGACTGCACCGTTCCTGCAGACAATTTAGGTTTTATTTTTTTCCACAAAACAGGTGAGAGTTCAAAACCAACCAGTCTGTCAAGTACTCTGCGTGCCTGCTGAGCCATGACAAGGTTCATGTCGACATTTCTCGGATTTTCAACTGCATGAATTATAGCGTCTTTGGTGATCTCGTGAAATACGCTTCTGCGCACTTTACCGTCAGGAAGTTCAAGAACATCTTTCAAATGCCACGCTATCGCCTCTCCTTCCCGGTCTTCATCCGATGCGAGCCAGACAGTGTCTGCCTTTTTAGCGAGCTTTTTAAGCTCATTTACTATATCTTTTTTATCTTCAGAAATGAGGTAGGTAGGTTTGAATCCGTTTTCGATATCTATTCCCAGATTTTTCTTGGAAAGATCTCTAATGTGACCGTAACTTGATTTAACCGTGTATTCATTTCCAAGAAATTTCTCGATTGTCTTGGCTTTGGCAGGAGATTCAACAATCACCAGATTAGCTCCCATATTTTTAAATGTTTACCCTATAAGTTTACAAAGTAAGAAATAAAGTAAGGTATTATCCAAATTTTTATTTCTAATTTTGCAATCAGACACATACTAACATATTCTTGTAATGAACCAAAAATCAAGGGATAAAGTAAAGAAATGGTTTTGGATAATTGTAATAAGCCCCTTTGTGCTTGTAGTGTTTGCACTGTTAATGGTAGGCATCTTTACTGATATCCCCTCTTTTGAGGAACTTGAGGATCCGAAAAATAATCTTGCAACAGAGCTGATATCGCAGGAGGGAGAAATTCTTACAACATTTCATATTGAGAACAGATCGTATATTGCTTATGATGAAATGTCTCCCGATTTGATTAATGCAGTAATTGCCACTGAAGATGCCCGATTTTATAATCACAGCGGCATTGATTTCAAGAGTCTTGCAAGAGTTGCAGTTAAGTCCATAATATTGGGACAGAGAAGTTCTGGTGGCGGTGGAAGTACTATTTCACAGCAACTTGCCAAAACACTTTTCCCTCGCGATACAGTGGTAAGCAAAATACCCGGTGCTGCGACATTCAATTTGGTAGTATCCAAATTTAAAGAATGGATAACAGCAGTCAAGCTTGAAAGAAACTACACCAAAAACGAGATTGTAAGCATGTATCTGAACTCAGTGTTCTTCGGGAGTAATTCATATGGTATTAGAGCAGCTGCAAGTACTTTCTTTGGCAAACATCCGTCTCAGTTGACTATAGAGGAGGGAGCTTTATTGGTGGGTATGGTTAATAAACCCACTAGATACAATCCTGTTATTAATCCGGATCTTTCGCTTGCCAGAAGAAATCATGTTCTGAATCAGATGCACAAATACCATTATATTGACCAGGCAACATGTGATTCTCTTAAAGCTTTACCTGTTAAACTTAATTACAATCCCCAGGATCATAATTCCGGGACATCTGCCTATTTTAGAGACATGCTGCGCAGAGTAATGAATGCAGAAAAGCCACAAAGGTCCAGATACAGACAGTATGATGATTACAGGGCTGATTCCATACTTTGGAGAGATGACCCTCTTTATGGGTGGCTTAATAAGAATCATCGTGCTGACGGGACAAAATATAACCTCGATAAGGACGGATTAAAAATTTACACAACTGTAAACGCAAAAATGCAACAATATGCTCAAGAGGCTATTGAAGAACATTTGAGCAAGGATCTTCAACCGACTTTTAACAGAGAAATTAAATGGAAAACAAACAGACCATTTTCTAATAACGTTTCCAAGACCCTTATAGAGTCTATTATGAATAAGGCAAGGAAATGGAGTGATCGTTATCGTAATCTTAAGAATGCAGGACTTTCCGAGGAGGAAATAATGGCAAGTTTCTCCAAACCTGTGAGAATGAGCGTTTTTGCATGGAATGACAGAAAATATATTGATACTACACTTACTCCTGATGATTCAATAAAATATTACAAGTCTTTTCTCAGAGCTGCCTTTATGGCCATGGAACCTAATACAGGCTATGTCAGAGCCTATATCGGGGGGCCCAATTACAGATTTTTTAAATATGACAATGCCCGTCAGGGGAAGCGTCAGGTTGGTTCAACTATCAAACCTTTTCTTTATACACTGGCCATGCAGGAGGGTTACACACCATGTTACAAAGTTGTAAATGTGCCTCAGACATTTA
>DOVA01000120.1 GCA_003520315.1 Rikenellaceae bacterium
TAATAACATCACCTGCGACTCTCAACTCAACGCCTTCTGTCCTGAATGTACCAACATTCATATTGTTGAGAATAAATCCTGTGGCATAACTCATTCTAAAACCGGTAATAATCTGATCTGCTGAATATGTATTGTAATAAGCGAAATCTACATCCATTCTGTTTCTAAAGAGGCGAGCTTCCAAACCAACTTCCCATGCAGTGTTCATCTCTGGTTTAAGGGTCAAATTTGGGCCTGTAAAACCATATCGGTACCCGCCAAATGACGCTGTAGATGCTTCAAGCGCAGGATAAATTGAAAGAGGAGGAGCATCCTTACCGACTCTGGTAACTGAACCTCTCAACTTCAGATAGCTGAAAGTCTCTGACATAACTTTCATAAAAGGAAGTTCCGAAACAATAAAGCTCAAGTCAACAGCCGGATAAAAGTAGGTGTTATCATTCTGAGGGAGTGTAGAAGACCAGTCGTTACGCCCACGGACAGTTAAAAAGGCCATATTGTTCCAGCCAAACTCAAATGAACCGGACAAACCTTGGAGTCTTCTCTTTTGCCTTGATGTTAAATTTACAAGTGTGGTTTTATCACAGTTGTTAATTGACTGAAAATCTTTAACAAGAAATTTCTCACCATGTACAGATAGAGTATTTGTAAATTGTTCAAGTTGAGAATATATAAACGCACCTGTTACTGTTAATTTCCCAAAATCCTTTTTGTAAGAGGCTATAAGATTGACTGTGGGATTAGACTGGTAAACTCTCGACTGGTCATATGAACCTGTACCCGTGGCTGTTGAAGACCATTCAGGATGGCGAACAACCTCATATGTTGTATTGGCAACATCATAACCAACCTGAGCCTTTAGAAGCAAATCCTTAATAGGGGTAATATTTATCGCAACATTTGCAATAAAGCGGGATCCCTCATCATAGTTTTTATTTTTGTAAAGGTCGAAGTACGGATTAAGAATATCAACGTCAACGTATCTGTTTGGATATCTAATATTTCCCTTTTCATCAAGATAGATTCTCATGTCATCTGTAAGAGGCCAGGTCATTGCTCTCTGAAGAGGGCCACCAGTACCTTTAGCAACTTTGGTATTTGTTGTTTCCATAAACTGCAAACTGGACTCCACGTTAACCCAATTGGCAAGTTTGGCTGTACCGGCAAGAGAGATGTTGTTTTTGGTGTATTTAGATGTAGGAACAATACCTGTCTGTGAAAGTGTTCCTGCAGAAACTCGTACAGTCATTGATTCATTTCCTGCATCAAAAGATAAATTGTGTTTTTGACTCACGCCTGTCTGAAAAAAGTTCTTGAGATTGTTATACAGCTGTGTCCCGGCAGGATATTCCGCTCCATATCTCCTTTGAGTATAATAGTTAGTTACCCCGTACATGCCATTATCATATTTGGTCTGCTGTTCAGGATACCTATAAGCCTGGGAAAATGTGAAATTGTTGTTGTAAGTAACTTTTCCCTTACCACTTCTGCCTTTTTTAGTTGTAATAATGATAGCGCCATTTGATGCATCACTGCCATAAAGAGCTGCTGCTGCTGCTCCCTTCAGAACTGTCATACTCTCTATTTCTTCTGGATTGAGGTCTGACCCACGGTTAGAAAAGTCAAGATACCTGTCGCTTACAACTTCTTCTCCGCTTGATCCTTTTGCAAAAGAACCAACAGGATTAAAGGTAGAGTTGTTCATCGGGATACCGTCAATAACATATAGAGGCTGGTTATTACCTGAAATAGAGGTGGCACTTCGAATAATAATACTACTAGAAGAGCCCGGTGTCCCACTTGCACTGGTAACTGAAACTCCCGCAATACGGCCCTGGAGAGCATTTATGAAATTTTCGCGTCCCGATGCAGCTATTTCCTCTCCCCTGACACTTTGTACTGCAGCGCCTACTGCTCTTGCAGCTCTCTTAACTCCAAATTCGGCTGTCACAACCGCCTCCTCAAGTAAAACAGCATTATCTCGCAGTTCAACGTTAATGGAGGCTCTGCCTCTGATGGGAATAAGAACTTTTTCATACCCGATAGCAGAAATTTCGAGTACTCCATTTGCCGGTGCAGTTATTGTGAATTTACCATCAAGGTCAGCAGCTTCACCGGTTTTTGTCCCCTGGATCAAGACAGTCGCACCTGGAATAGGTTCTCCCTTGGTGTCAGTAACTATACCGGTAACCTTGATGTTCTGTGCCCAGATAGGACCTGCAAAAAGCAGGAGGGCAAAAACCAACAGTACTCTTCGTACCGAAAGGTTTTCTTTCTTTGAAACATGCATAGTTTAATAGTTTAGGTTAGTAATTATAAGTTGCTAATTTTCTTTATAGAAAACTAACGAGCAAATTTAAAAATTTATGTGCATATACTGCTAATTATTTGAAGAAATTATATTAAAATGCAATAATTATTATGAATGTAAATAAACAGCAGATAATACCCTGATTCATAGGAGGATAACAAAAATCTCATAACATGGCAAAAAATAATTTATCTCCAAAATTTGAATTTAGCTTACAGTTTAAAACATATAAAATTAGATAAGTTACAAATCTAAACAACATTTAAATTTTCACTTACAAATTCGACCTCTATAGGTATATAGAAAATCCTTTCTCTAACTAAAGCAGAAAAATTGTTGTTTTCCATCATTCTCTGAGCATCTTTTTCAGTTGTAAACAGCACTGCTTTTGGCCATTTTGCGGCTTTTTTATTTATTTTTTCAACATCTCTTTTAGTAAAATTATGGTGATCTCTAAAATTCAGCCTCTCAACTAACTTATAATCCGATACTAATTGGTACTGCAAAGGTTTTGGATTTGCTACAGCAGTAATTAGTATCGCATATTTAGAATAGATATATCTTCTGTCTGCACCTTCAAAAAGAGCTTTTGGTTCTCCGTAATTAATAGTCGAGAATGCCAATTTTTGATTATTTGACAATTTCAAATGTTGTTCTCTAACAAATCTCTCTTCGGGAGAAATCTCAGCGGGACATTTAGTTACAATTACGATATCTGCTCTTTTTTTCTGCTCCGGTAAATCCCTTAATCGCCCGAATGGAAACAGTATTTGTTCCTCGAGCATGTGATTGTAATCTACCAGAAGTATATTTGTAGAAGGTGATATTTTCCTGTGCTGAAAAGCATCATCAAGTATAATAACAGTAGGTCTCGACTCTGGTGGAAGAGAAAGCATAATTTCAACACCTTTAACCCTCTTCTCACACACTGCCACAATTACATCTACAAATTTCCTCTTCATCTGCAAAGGTTCATCACCAACTTCCTTGACTGTACTGTCAATCCGGACAAAATGAAATCCTTTACTTTTTCTCCCATATCCTCTAGACAAGACAGCAACTCTTTCTGTCGGCATTAATTTCTTTATCAAGTACTCTGTATGAGGAGTTTTACCCGTTCCTCCAATTTCTATGTTGCCTATTGATATAACAGGCAAATCAAATTTTTTAGATTTAAGAAAACCGGAATCATATAAATAATGTCTGATTTTAAGCACTATAAAATATGGGAAAAGAAGAACGTAATTAATGAGAAATCTTTTCATTCTATATTTGTTATAATCTTTATAAGTTCATCCGGGTTATCTTCGGTCACCAATCGCCTTCTTGTCTCTCTAAAGTGCGGAATGGTCTTGAAATAAGCAGCAAGATGCCTGCGCATCTCCAATACTCCTTTTCTTTCACCTTTTACCTCTATTGATTTTTTGAGATGATTAATTGCCAATTCCTTTTTTTCTTCAAGTGAAAGCTCTTCCATTTTTTCTCCAGTAGATAAATAATATTTTATCTCTTTGAATATCCAGGGCCTTCCAAAAGTCGCCCTGCCTATCATTACTCCATCAACACCAAATTTATCAAATGCCTCTTTTGCATCCTCAGGAGAAGATATGTCTCCATTACCTATTACAGGTATGAACATTCTCGGATTGTTTTTAACTTCTCCGATAAGCCTCCAGTCTGCCTCGCCTTTATAGAGTTGTGTCCGGGTCCTCCCGTGAATTGTTAATGCTGCAATACCCACATCTTGAAGCCTCTCGGCCAATTGAACAATAATCTTGGAATTTTCGTCCCATCCTAGTCTTGTTTTAACTGTTACGGGAATCTTCACTGCATCAACTATTTGCCTTGTAATCTCCACCATTTTGTCAGGAAATCTCATCATTCCAGAACCGGCACCTCTGTTTGCTATTTTGTTAACCGGACAACCAAAGTTGATGTCAATCAGAGAAGGGGTAGCTTCCTCTGCAAGCCTGGCTGCTTCAACCATCGCTTCAGGTATGTGTCCGTAAATTTGAATACCTATTGGCCTTTCGTATTCAAATATTTCGAGTTTGGCAACAGACGATTTTGCATCTCTTATCAGGCCATCGGAAGAAACAAATTCAGTGTACATCATGTCGACACCGAACTTCTTACAAATATATCTAAATGACGTATCAGTGACACCCTCCATAGGTGCAAGAAACAAGGGCTTATCACCAAGATCCAGTTCAGCTATTTTCATGTTGCAAAAGTAGAAATTAGAATAACAATAAAAAAAAGTAATTTTGCCACGATTTGCTCAATATCATGAACTCAAAAAGGAAAATAAACAGAATTGGAGTACTCACTTCGGGAGGTGATGCTCCAGGGATGAATGCAGCCATTAGGGCTGTCGTCAGAACTGCAATCTACAATCAACTGGAAGTGATTGGAATCATCAGAGGCTATTCAGGACTGCTCGAAAAACAATTTATGGGTATGCAGTCCCATTCAGTTTCGAAAATTATATCTCAAGGAGGCACTATCTTAAAATCATCTCGTTGTCCTGAATTTAAAAACAGAAGCGTCCGTGAAAAAGCAATAGAAAACTTGCAGGAAGCCGGAATTGATGCATTGGTCGTAATTGGCGGAGATGGTTCATTCAGAGGGGCCAATCTTCTCTGCAAAGAATTTAACTATCCGGTAATTGGCATCCCAGGGACAATTGATAATGATATTTATGGTACCGATTTTACAATTGGTTTCGACACTGCAATCAATACGGCCGTTTCTGCCGTTGACAAACTCAGAGATACAGCTGACTCTCACAATATGATTTTTTTTGTAGAGGTAATGGGAAGAGATGCCGGATTTATTGCACTCAATACTGCTATTGCAAGTGGTGCTGAAGCTACCCTGCTCCCTGAAGTTCACACTGATATCGATAAGCTTTGCAGCTTCATGGAGAGAGACAGACGCAAAAATAAGACATCCGGGATAATTATTGTCGCCGAAGGAGAAGAAGAAGGTGGCGCTATGGAAGTTGCATCGAAGGTTAGACAAAAACTTCCAAACTATGAAATCCGTGTAACAACTCTCGGGCATATCCAGAGAGGAGGCTCTCCCACATGCAACGATAGAGTACTTGCCAGTCTTCTGGGTTATGAAGCTGTCAATGCACTCCTAAAAGGCAGAACAAATGTAATGGTCGGCCAAATGCAAAATCAAGTCGTTTATACTCCTTTTGAAGAAGCATGCACAAGACATAATGAGATTAATAAAACATGGTATGAGATAAGTCGCATTTTGTCACTTTAAAAAATAGTTTTATCTTTGCAGCCCCCTATTTTATGGGCAATCGCAACAAAATAAATGTATTAATCTAAAAATCAACAAAGTGGACACATTGAGTTACAAAACCGTGTCGGCAAATAAGGCAACAGTTAACAAGGACTGGATGGTTATAGATGCCAATGGAGCTATTCTTGGCAGACTTGCATCGAGAGTTGCCCTCATCCTGCGCGGTAAACACAAGCCCAACTTTACCCCCCATGTGGACTGTGGAGATAATGTAATAATTATTAACGCCTCCAAAGTTCGCCTGACAGGAAAAAAGTTGACCGACAAGGTGTACGTTCGTCACACCGGTTATCCCGGCGGGCAAAGATTTTCTACTCCTAAGGAGTTACTGGCTCGAAAGCCTCTCGCCGTAGTTGAGCATGCAATCAAAGGCATGCTGCCTAAAAACAGGCTCGGAGCCGAGATGTTNNCGTATATGAAGGTCCGGAGCATCCTCATGAAGCTCAGCAGCCTAAAGTTATTAATTTAAATGAAATTTAACAGAGCATGGAAGTAATTAACGCCCTTGGAAGACGAAAAACAGCAGTTGCTCGCATTTATGTAAACTCCGGGAAAGGTAACATTACAATTAACGGAAGAGATCTTGACAGTTATTTCAGAGACGACTCGCTCAAGTATATTGTAAGGCAACCGCTCGAATTAACTAACACTCTGTCTCAGTTAGATATAAGAGTCAATCTCGGCGGAGGAGGTATAAAAGGCCAGGCAGAAGCACTTCGTCTCGCTATTGCCCGTGCCCTTTGTAAGATAGACACAGAAGCTTACAGACCTGTACTTAAATCAAACGGATTTCTTACCCGCGATTCGAGAGAGGTTGAGAGAAAGAAACCAGGACAACCCGGTGCACGTAAGCGCTTCCAATTCAGCAAACGTTAGTCTTGAACTTGCAAGCAAATAACTGCTGACAATTGTACAGATTGGATTGAAAACAATTGGACCTCATAACTGTTTGATTGATATGTGTTACCATTGTTTGTCCAACTGCGGAAAACTTGAGAGACCGGCTAATTTGAACTTAAAAACAAAAACGTTACTCTCGGTTGATGAAAAGAGAATTTAAAAATCAAAAAAAGAAATAAAAATGCCTAGAACAACTTTCCAAGAACTACTTGATGCAGGTGTACATTTTGGACACCTAAAAAGAAAATGGAATCCCAAAATGGCTCCCTATATCTTCATGGAAAAGAACGGGATCCACATTATTGACCTGCACAAGACCATTATCAAGATAGATGAGGCTGCATATGTAATGAAACAGATGGCACGTGCCGGAAGAAAAATTCTGTTTGTGGCCACAAAAAAACAGGCAAAAGAGATAGTTGCCGAATATGCCAAATCAGTTAATATGCCATATGTAACTGAAAGATGGCCAGGTGGAATGCTTACAAACTTCCCTACAATCCGTAAGGCAGTCAAGAAGATGAACACCATTGACAAAATGATGACTGACGGTACTTTTGAGACTCTTGCCAAGAGAGAAAAACTTCAAATTACCCGTCAAAGAGCAAAACTTGAAAAAAACCTTGGTTCAATAGCAGATTTAAACCGTCTGCCTTCTGCACTGTTTGTAGTTGATATTCAAAAAGAGATGAATGCCGTCAAAGAAGCAAATCGTCTTAACATTCCCGTAATCGCTATGGTTGATACATGTTGCGATCCAAGTCAAATTGATTACGTGATACCGGCAAACGATGATGCAGCAAAATCCATCTCACTTATAATGGGTGTTCTTGCACAGGCTATATCAGAGGGTCTTGCCGAGAGAAAGTTTGAAAAGGAAAAAGAAAGTGCCGAGAGTGGCAAGGATAGTGGTGAGGTAAATGTCAAGGAGAGTGGAAGGAAGATGCGCCCAAGGAAGAATGCAAAGAATGAAAATGAAGGAGAGAAACCCACTGCTATTGAAGAGAAACCTGTTGACGAAACTACTGAATCATAGTAATTAAAAGCGGGTTTAATATTAAAAATTAACAAATAATTGATATGGAAATAAAAGCAGCAGACGTTGCTAAATTACGTCAAATGACCGGGGCCGGCATGATGGACTGCAAAAATGCTCTTGTCGAAGCCAACGGTGATTATGAAAAAGCAAAAGATATTATCAGAGAAAAAGGAAAGCTTATCGCAGCAAAAAGAGCCGATAGAGAGATCTCCGAAGGTTCTGTAATTGCAA
>DOVA01000195.1 GCA_003520315.1 Rikenellaceae bacterium
TAAACAAATTCGAATTACGTTGGCCATGCAGGCTTCGCTTCCTGCTGCTGCTCCCATCCAGATAAGGTCATGATTGCCCCATTGAATGTCTACATTGTGATAGTCACACAAAATGTCCATGATTATGTGTGCTCCAGGTCCTCTGTCATATACATCTCCCAGAATGTGCAGAGAATCAATGGTCATCCTTTGTATAAGTTTACTTATCTCTATTATAAAACTCTCTGCTCTGCCTGTAGACACAATTGTTGAAATAATGGCTTCAACATAGCCGTGTTTGTTTGGGTTGTTCAGGGATTCATGAAGAAGCTCCTGTATTATGTATGAAAACTCTTTTGGCAGCGCTTTCCTGACTTTTGATCTCGTGTATTTTGAGGAGACATTTTCGCAGACTTTCAAGAGTCTGACCAATATCATCTTATACCAATCTTCTATTTCCTTTTCCCTTGATTTGATAATTTTGAGTTTTTCTTCAGGATAGTAGATCAGTGTGCATAATTCTTTTTTCTCCCATTCTCTGAGAGTGTGTCCGAAGATATCCTCAACTTTCTTCTTAATAACACCTGAGGCATTCTTAATTACATGTTGAAAAGCTTGATGCTCTCCGTGAATGTCTGTTAAAAAATGTTCCGTTCCTTTTGGTAGGTTGAGAATTGCCTCAAGATTGATAATCTCAGTCGCAGCATCCGCAATGGTTGGAAAACTCTTTGAGAGCAATTTCAGGTACTTAAGGTTCTTCATGATTGTAAAATATTGTTGTTTATGATAAGTATTTCTTTACAGTGGAAAGCAGAGATGATGCACGAATAGGTTTGACAATAACATCATTGCACCCTGCATCAATGGCAATTTTGTGATCTGATTCAAAGGCGTTTGCTGTTTGGGCTATAATTACTACCTCTTTTGAATATTGGCGAATAATTTTGGTGGCTTCAAGACCATCCATGACGGGCATTTTTATATCCATGAGTATAAGTGGAGGATTATGAACCTTGAACATTTCTAAACACTCTTCTCCATTTTTTGCCCAAAGAAGTTTATATTGTTTGCAAAGGATCACATCAAGCAGTTGGTAATTACTTTCCATATCTTCAGCAATAAGAATTAGTGGCTTTTCCTTTTCAGTTTCATTTTTTGAGTCTGGCTTTACAGATTTATCTCCAACATTAACTAAATTAATTGTGTATCTTATGGTTGTCCCTTTTCCCAACTGTGATTCAGCCCAGATTGTTCCACCAAGTTTTGTGACAATTGCTTTGCAAAGTGGAAGACCTATGCCTGTTCCGCTTACATATTCGTTCACTTTAAAAAATCTGTCAAAAATGAAAGGTATTTTGTTCTCCTCAATCCCAATTCCCGTGTCAGAAACAAAAACTTCTACATGATTTCCAAGAACTCTGTAACCAACCCTCACTTCACCACTCTCAGTAAATTTTAGAGCATTATTAATTAGGTTGTTGAGGATCTGGATATTTCTAACTTGATCGAACTTAACAATCACTGATTCTTTTGGATAGTCTGTCATTAATTTCACATTTGGTTTGCCATGATTTCTATAGGAATTGACAACATCGTTGATGTTGTCAGACAGATCGAATAGTCTGATGTCAAATGTCATAGTGTTGGATTCAATCTTAGAAAGGTCAAGAACATCGCCAATGAGAGTAAGTAACCTTCTTGAGCTTTCATTGATGATCTCTATAAACTCTTTTTTCTCTTCATCACTGTAGCCAGGTTCTGTCAGTAAATTAGCAAAACCAACAATGCCATTCAAAGGTGTCCGTATTTCGTGACTCATGTTCGAGAGGAAAGCTGTTTTGAGCTTATCCGACTCCTCAGCCTTAATTTTTGCCTCAAGTAGGTCCTGTTCTCTTTTTTTGTGTTCATCAATGTTGATGTCCATCCCGTAAATATACTTTATGTCATGGTTCCCGCTTCTGTCGACAAAGGTAATGCCTCTGCTCTCCCACCACTCGTATGTTTTTCCTCCATCAAGGGATAATCTGTACTCTGCTTGAAAAAAATTCTTGTCAGACTCTTTGCCAATCTTTCTGTGTATTTTTAATAAGGTTTCCCTATCATCAGGGTGAATTTTTGATGCTAAAAGAGATAAGTCTGGCTCTTCATTACAGTTATGTCCGAGGTATTTAAAAAAGTTTTCATCAAGAGAAAGTTTATTGCTGAATGTATCAAAAAACCATGTAAAGGATTTTGCGGATTCCAAGGCAAGCCTCAGAAACCGTTTTTGATTGAAAGTTTCAGGTTTATCGTAAAAAACAAACACGAGTTGGACAACATTACCTTCGGAATCTATAACTGGCGAGATTGTTCCGGCGATCCTTCTTGATTCTCTGTCAAGGTAGTTTATCTTTGTTTCATTTGCTATTGAGACTCGGATTTTATCTTTAAATGCTTTTTGAAGAGCTTCCTTAACGGAAATTTCACTTTCTGGCTGTGAAGTTTGAAATATATCGTCAAAGTGGTGTCCTATAAAATCGCCATTGTAACTTGACATCTCTTTAGCAGCATTATTAATCTCAATAATATTTAATTGAGCATCAAAAGTTATAACTCCTTCGCTCATAGCTGACAGAGTATTGTAGAGAAGCTTTTTCCTTTCAGAATTTTCTTTGGAAAGTCTGTAGTATTCCTTTGAAGACTTAGTAATTTTAAGGTTAAAGTAGGCAAAGACGATTAAGGCAATACCCATTAAAATAACTATACCCAAAATGACATTGATTTCCGAAACATAATCGTTGAAAAATGGCAGTATTTCTCTGTCTTTGCCAGAAGGTGTATTTATCGAAGAGAAAGAAATAAAGATTGAGAAGTTTTTCATGCCAAATTTTGCTCAGATCTTTCTCAAAGTTATTAAAACTTTTTAAAGAACCTTGCCCAAAACTTCTTTTTTTGCCATTGCAGTCATTAAAACAGACCTTATTACGAGATGGAGTGTGTATCCTAACCACAAAGCCTGAATGCCTATTATTTTATTAAATATCAAATAAGATGCAAAAAAGATAATAGCGGATAGTATCATAACATTTCTAAGGGGTACTGAAGCTGTTGCTCCGATGTAGATCCCATCCCAGGTAAATCCAATACATCCGGC
>DOVA01000149.1 GCA_003520315.1 Rikenellaceae bacterium
AAGATGCTCCATGGCCTGCAACCAAAGAAGAGTTGATTGACTATGCAACTCGTTCCGGAGCACCTCTTGAAGTGATTGAGAACCTCGAAGATCTGGATGATGATGGAGAGATTTACGAAAGTATTGAGGACATTTGGCCTGACTACCCTACCAAAGATGACTTCTTTTTTAATGAGGACGAATACTAAAAAATAGAAAGAATCACTCAAAATGAAAATTATTATTGCCGGGGCAGGAGAAGTTGGAAGCCACCTGGCTAAGATGCTCAGCAATGAGTATCATGATCTTACTATAATCGACAACGACGAAGCAAGGCTCAATCGTGTATCCGAAAGTGCTGATGTGGTGACCATTTTTGGGTCACCTACGTCTATTACTACTCTTTCAAAAGCAGGTGCTGCCAGTGCAGATTTATTTATTGCAGTGAGCCCTGCACAGGAGCAGGATGTAAATATCATCAGCTCTCTCCTGGCTAAAAAAATGGGCAGTACCCGTGTCACTGCAAGAATTAATAACGACGAGTACCTTGAAAACGACAATAAGATTCTTTTTACTGAAATGGGTATCGACCTATTATTTTATCCTGAAAAGATTGCTTCTCACGAAATAATTGATCTTCTCAAACAGACAGGCACTTCAGAGTTCATGGATTTCTCAGGTGGCAAGCTTCAATTGATTGCTTTCAGACTTGACGATGGAGCACCATTGATTGATAAAACAATTGGAGAATTGTCTTCTTCCAATGAGGAGCCTCTATACAGAGCTGTAGCAGTCGCTCGAGAAGGTCAGACTATTATTCCACGACGTGACACAAAATTCAAAGAACATGATTTAGTCTTTGTAATCTCCAAACGGACAGGTGTTCACGAAGTCATGGCCTATTCCGGAAAAAATAACATTAATGTCAGAAGATTAATGATTGTTGGAGGTGGCAGAATTGGAGAGATGGTTGCAAAAAAGCTTGAAAACAGTGTAGATTATATAAAATTAATCGAACTACGTAAAGAAAGATGCGAATTACTTAATGAAAAATTATCCAAAACGCTGGTAATAAATGGAGATGCAAGAAACACCGATCTGTTGATTGAAGAAGACGTAAACGAATTTGACGCATTTGTGGCTGTCACCAGCAGCTCTGAAACAAATATACTTTCTTGTGTCATGGCAAAGAAGATGGGTGTGGCTAAAACCATCGCCGAAGTTGAGAATATAGAGTATATAAAGTTGGCAGAAAATATGGGCGTAGATGCTGTCATCAATAAAAAACTAATCACGGCTAGTAGAATTTTCAGGTTTACACTTTCCAATAAAGTGCAGTCTATAAAATGTCTTAATGGCTCAGATGCAGAAATTCTTGAATTTATTGTCAATCCCAACAGTTTAATAACTAAGGATAAGATTCGGAATTTAGGGTTCCCTAAAGATGCCATCATTGGAGGAGTTATAAGAGGTAATCACAGCTATATAGCACTTGGAGACACTGAAATTAAGGCATATGACAGAGTTGTGGTATTTGCTCTGCCATCTGCACTCAAAAAGGTCAACAAGTTTTTTATATAGCCTGCTGTTCTTTATGGCGACCATTCTTCAAGCTGAGAATATTTCCAAGTCCTATGGCACCCGGATTCTATTCAATAATCTGGAAATAAACATAAATGAAGGTGACAGAATTGCACTTATTGCTCCCAATGGAAGTGGTAAAAGTACACTCCTCCGTATCCTTGCCGGAAAAGATAGCTCAGATATTGGCGGATCTGTTCGTTGCAAAGAGAGTGTTAAAATAGCATGGCTTGAGCAAGACCCCAGCCTTAATCCTGAAAGAGATGTATTTGAAGAGGTATTTGCTTCATCTGATGAGCTTTCCAAGACAGTAGAAGAATATGAAAGAGCGATTCTTTCAAATAACACTGACATAATTGGCTCAGCAATTCGCGAAATGGACAGATTAAATGGATGGCAATACGAATTAAAGGTCAAACAAATACTCTCATTACTCAAGATAGACAACCTCAATCAAAAAGTTGCAACCCTCTCGGGAGGTCAGCGTAAAAGAGTAGCAATTGCAGGAATCATGCTCGCCAATGCAGATCTTCTTGTTCTGGACGAACCTACAAATCATCTCGACCTTGAAGTCATCGAATATTTGGAAGAATATTTATGTAAACCATCTCTCTCCTTACTAATGGTTACTCATGACCGATATTTCCTCGACAGAGTATGTACTCAAATTATGGAACTTGACAACGGTCAATTATACCGATACCAGGGTAATTACTCCTACTACCTGCAAAAAAAAGAAGAACGAATTGAAAATTTCAACTCTGAAACTGACAGAGCAAGGAATCTCTTCAGAAAAGAGCTTGAATGGATAAGAAGAATGCCCCAGGCAAGAGCCACCAAAGCTAAATACAGAATTAATGCATTCGAACAGATCAAAGAAAGAGCATTACAAAAAAAAGTTAACCACAAAATAGCAATTGATGTTAAAAGTGAAAGACTTGGCTCAAAGATTATTAATTGCAAGGGAGTAACTCATCATTTTGGCGATTACTGTACAATCGACAACTTTTCCTACAATTTTGCAAAGGGAGAAAAGGTGGGATTAGTGGGCCCAAATGGTGTAGGAAAGACAACTTTTCTCAATATTATCAGTGAACTGATACCACCGCAAAGTGGAATCATCGAAACCGGAGAGACAGTGGTAAAGGGTTATTACAAACAAAGCGGCCTCGAATATACTCCTGAAGAAACTGTAATAGATGTTGTTAGAAAATATTCGGAAATTGCTACCCTTTCTGATGGCAGCATTATACCTGTCACGCAATTCCTTTCAAAATTTCTTTTTCCATATTCCTGTCACAACACTCCAGTAAGCAGGCTAAGTGGTGGAGAAAGAAGAAGACTCTATCTTGTAACAATATTGATGAAAAATCCCAATTTTCTCATTCTTGACGAACCTACGAACGACCTTGACATAATAACATTGAATGTTCTTGAAGATTATCTTTCTGACTTCAAAGGATGTTTGATAATTGTATCTCATGACCGTTTTTTTCTCGATAAGCTTGCAGATCATCTTTTTGTATTCATGGGAAATGGGATAATCAAGGATTTCCCGGGCAATTATTCTGACTATAAAGAATATTGCCGTAATTTGGAAAAAGAAAAAAATACAACTTCCAAAAAGATTGAAGAAAGAAAACAACCTTCGCTAAAGAAGGCAAACAATAAATATTCCTACAAAGAGAAGTTTGAAATTACAACACTTGAAACTGAAATTAACTTGCTCGAAAAAGAGAAAGCAGAAATTGAAGAAATACTCTCTACAGGTCATCTTTCCCAAAAAGAATTGACAGAAAAATCAAAAAGAATAGGAGAAATTATTTCACTCATTGACCAAAAAAGCGACAGGTGGATAGAGTTAAACAGCTAAAAATAATTCCATTAACCTATCAATTTCTTGTATTTAAATCTTTTCGGTTCAGAATCACCCAGACGTCTGCGCTTGTTCTCCTCATATTCAGAATAACTTCCTTCAAAGAAATAGACATTGGCATCGCCCTCAAAAGCAAGAATGTGTGTAGCTATTCTGTCAAGAAACCATCTGTCGTGTGAAATAACAACTGCACATCCCGCAAAATTTTCCAGACCATCTTCAAGAGCACGGATTGTATTGACATCCACATCATTTGTCGGTTCGTCAAGTAGAAGAACATTGGCCTCTTCCTTCAGTGTCAAAGCAAGATGAAGTCTATTTCTCTCACCACCTGACAAAATCCCACATTTTTTCTCCTGATCAGCACCCGAGAAATTGAATCTCGAAACATAAGCTCTTGCATTTACTTCTCTGTTACCAAGTTTTATAAACTCGGAATTTTCAGCTATAGTCTGATATACAGTTTTATCAGGATCTATCTGTTTGTGCTGCTGGTCAACATAGGCCAGCTTGACTGTTTCACCGATTGTAAAGCAGCCCTTGTCTGGCTTTTCGTACCCCATTATCATCCTGAAAAGAGTTGTTTTTCCGGCTCCGTTTGGCCCAATAACGCCAACTATAGCAGCAGGAGGAAGCTTAAAGTTCAGATTTTCAAAAAGTAGTCTCTCCCCAAATGACTTGGAAACATCCAAAGCTTCAATAACCTTATCGCCGAGACGTGGCCCGTTTGGTATAAAAATTTCCAGTTTTTCATCCTTGCTTTTACCGTCCTCATTCAACATTTTTTCATATTGAGAAAGTCGGGCTTTAGACTTAGCTTGACGAGCTTTAGGCGACATGCGTACCCATTCCAGTTCTCGCTCAAGGGTCTTCCGTCGTTTACTTTCCTGTTTTTCCTCCATAGCAAGTCGAACACTTTTTTGCTCAAGCCAGGACGAGTAATTCCCTTTCCAAGGTATACCCTCTCCTCTGTCAAGTTCCAAAATCCATCCTGCAACATTGTCGAGAAAATAACGATCATGGGTAACAGCAATAACTGTCCCTCTGTACTGTTGAAGATGCGCTTCCAACCATTGAATACTTTCAGCATCAAGATGATTGGTCGGTTCATCCAATAATAATACATCAGGCTCTCTCAAAAGTAAACGACAAAGTGCAACTCTCCTTCTTTCACCCCCACTTAGCGTTTTAACTGATGCCATTGGTTCAGGACATTGGAGAGCATCCATAGCCCTTTCAAGTTTGGAATCAATGTCCCAACCATTAATTTGATCTATTTTGTCAGTCAATTCCCCCTGATATTCTATCAGACGATTCATCTCTTCCTCATCCATTGGTTCTGCAAACCTGTTGTTGACAGCCTCATATTCTTTCATCAACTCCACAACCTCCTTAACACCTTCCTGCACTATCTCAATTACAGTCTTGTTATCGTCTAGTTTCGGTTCTTGTTCAAGATATCCCACAGAATATCCCGGAGCCCAAACTACTTCTCCTTGAAAATCATTTTCAATTCCTGCTATTATTTTCAAAAGAGTAGATTTACCGGAACCATTCAACCCGATTATTCCAATTTTAGCACCATAAAAAAAGGAGAGGTAAA
>DOVA01000008.1 GCA_003520315.1 Rikenellaceae bacterium
AAGACAATAATGGCAAGGGAACTATGTTTTCGCCTACTGATATGTTTGCTGCCTCTCTTGCCTCATGTATGATGACAATTATGGCAATCTCAGCACAGGCTCATGGTTTTTCAATAGATGGGATGTACATTGAAACAGAGAAAATAATGGCTGCTAATCCCAGAAGAGTTGGAGAGCTGAAACTTGATATCTACCTCCCGAAGAAAGATTATACAGAGAGGGAAATGAGATTTATCGAAACATCTGTCAAAACATGCCCTGTAGCAAACAGCATACACCCTGACATTGTTAAGACCATCACATATCACCTCCCTGAATAAAGTTAATCTTTAAACTTTTTTAAAAGAAAAGGTAGCGACAAGTTCCAATGCCGGCAGTTGCTGAGTTTCTGATCGAACCATCAGAAGGTGCCACTACCTTTAAAACTGAATTTGAAGTAAAACTTACTTCTGAAGTGAAAATATTGCCTGTTACAGGACTAACCCCAACCCCGTAAAAATAAGTGCCTGTAAATAATTTGCTGTAACTGTTGCTTTTTACACTTACCTTATAAATATTGGCCTCTACAGGAGAGTAGTTGGAATCGAAAGTTGTACAATATGTATAAATATAATCCCCGTTCTTATCAATGGCTATGTATCCATCCATGGCATCTACAGGAACATCGAGAGTTGACATTATCTCAAGTGACGAAGGGTTGATTCTCATGAGACCGTCTCCAGGAAAAGAGACCCAAATTTTATTCATGCCATCTACAACAACATGTCTTGCACCATTTACAAAAGTTGTTGGCTTGAGTGTTGCCGCCAGTCTGAGACTGTTTCCAACGATGTCAAAAATCTTAAGTCCCTGTTTTACTGCCACATAAAGTCTTCCGTCATATAATATTATCCCCTCGGCATCTGAACCGACATCTATGTTGCCCTGGAATGCTAATGTTGAAAAAGAATAAATAGATATATATGATTTGTCAAACTCCCATGAACCTGATGGAAGAACTATATGATCAGACCCCCAGTTTGTCACATAAATATAGTTGTCAGACATTACCATGTTACGAGGAGACACAAGTCCCTCAGTAATACTGTAGCCTTTATCTACACCTGTTTCGGGATTTATAAACAAAATCTTGTCCGGATAGTTACATATAAGCGCAGCATCTCCATAGGGTGTTATATAGCCACTGTTAAGAGTTGCTCCTATCGAAACCCCGTTGGCTGATTCATAAAGACGATTTGTAATCTGATTAGTGGTTTCATCATAAAGAGATATACTTGCAGACTGCTCTGTATAATTACCCTGATTTAGAACGAGTACCTTACCTTTGTTACCAATCAATTCAGGATTGTCATCCTTTGAACATGACACATTTAGAAAAATAACTGCTAAAGCAGCAAATAACCATTTAATACATTTTTTTTTCATAACTATATTTTAAAATTTATACTGTAGTGACAATTGATAATTTCTCCCCGGCATTACATAGAATTTAACATTCTGATACATCTCATTCGTAATGTTCTTGATAATGCCATTCAAAACAAAATTACACCCGAAAAGTCTTAAATTGCAGGACGTTCCTATATCTAACAGTGTATAAGAAGGAAGTATGTCATAAAGATCCACAGTGGTCCTTTTGCCTGTATAACTGACGTTTGAATATATTTCCCAATTATCTTTGACTACTCTCAGCCCGCTTCTCCAAGACAATTTTGGCTGATAAGCAAGTTGCTCTCCTATTGCCGGATCTTCATCCCACAATCCTTCAACCATTTTAATATTCGTATAGGCAAGAGAAAAATTAAAAAAAGTCTTAATTGTTGAAAATGATCTGCCAATTTTAAGGCCGGCCTCTCCACCCCTTGTCACAACAAGGGGTATATTCTGAGGACGCCAGACTGTTCCTGCCGGGAGCCATCTGATCCAGTCGTTCACTTTGCTTTTGTATAGAGTCCCAAACATATCCAAACTCCAGACAGATGAAAACCAGTTGTAATTGAAACCTCCTTCAAGAGTTATGGAACTTTCACTTTTAAGATAGAGATGCTCTCCTCCCCAATATCGGTCATTCAAGGTAGGAATCTTGCTATTCCCTGACAAAGCGCATCTAATTGCTAAAGAATGGCTGTTATTATTCAATACATTATATCTCACATCGAGCGACGGCATTAAGGGTACGGAGACATCTGTAGCACAGGCAAATCTCACCCCTCCGGCAAGCATTAATCTGTTATTAAAATTATAGCTGCCAAGTAAATATATATTTAACCTGTTCTCTTTGACAGAATCGGCATATGAGTCAACCTGAGGTGTGGTGCGTTCTGCAAAAAATCCACCTTTTACTACCATATCACCAAATTTACTTTCTATATCTGTTGAGAACGAAAAGCGACCTGCAGCTATTCTGTCATCTTCATAGAGCTGTTTATCAAACGAATAGGAAAGATGAGCGGCGTAAGTTACTATTCCCTTTGCGCCAGAATATCCGAGGCTCATCTTCAAATTATTGTCATATATCGATCTGTAAGTATCTGGACGATCATTCAAAGACACTGATGGTTGTATGTCCCTGTCAAAATCGAGGTAGAGCAATGTTGCCGATAACATGGATGAGTCTCTAAATTTCCTGAAAATTTCTTGTAACAGACCTGCGTTTTTGGACGAAGAGTTGTTTAGACGCTCCTTTGGCTTCCCTAACTTCGTATTGTTAATAAATTCATAATTATTCTCCGCAAAAGAATAGAGTAAGGATGTTCGAGTTTCAAAACTTGAGTTTGAATATCTTAAAGTACCTCCAGTAAACAATGAATTAAAGCTACCTTGAGAGACAAGAATATCTCCATGTACTCCCTTTTCCCACTTTGGAGATGTTTTTAATTGAACAGTGCCTCCAATAGCTCCCGCACCATAAATCGCAGAATTACCACCAATGTGCAGCTCTACAACATCAAACAGATAAAGTGGGATATGTGAAAAGTCAGTCTGGCCCAAAGTAGGCATAGCAAGATTCATCCCGTTCCAGTCAACAGTCGTGTGAGATGAAGAT
>DOVA01000078.1 GCA_003520315.1 Rikenellaceae bacterium
TAGCATTCGGCTGGTCACCTTCCAACTCCAGTAAAATACCATAACCAAACCTGTCATGTTCAACCTTTTGACCTACTCTCAACTTTGATGGAGAATCTGCCTTAAAATCAGGGTCAACAGGTTTATGGTATAACTGTCTGTTATGCATATTGCGCATCTCTTCCAAAGGATTAATCGTCTGTATTGGATTTTCCGGCCAATCTAAAAATTCCAAATCAATTTCCCTCAAAAATCTGCTTACAGGATAATTAACATGAGAACCCCACCTGAAACGCGACTGGGCATAAGAAAGTGTCACTGAATATTTGGCCCTGGTAATTGCAACATAAAACAACCTTCTCTCCTCCTCCATATCGTTGAAATTAATTCCCGACATGCTACCCGAAGGAAACAGATTTTCCTCCATGCCTATTACATATACATAAGGAAATTCAAGTCCCTTTGCCGAATGAACTGTCATCAGGCTTATTTTATTTGAGTCTTGTTGACCATTATTCTCGTCAACAGAACTCAAAAGAGATATGTTTTCGACATAATTGGTCAAAGAGACCGCAGGAGCAATCTTTCCCTCTTCTACATCTACA
This sequence comes from Rikenellaceae bacterium, assembly GCA_003520315.1. Next base: position 585 of record DOVA01000078.1, read on the forward strand.
TCACCGTCCGTAGATGCCTCCTCGAACTCTTCAACAAAAGCCTTAATACTATTCATCAACTCTTCCACATTGTCAAGACGAGCCTGTCCCTCCACGGAAATGTCACTTTTAAGATAATCCAGATATCCCGACTTGACAAGCACTTCCATAGCAACATCGTAAGCATTGTAACAGTAAATATGCTCACTAATCTCCGAAATCATACTTGCAAAAAGCAAAAGCTTGTTGACAGCAGCAGGTTTGATACCCATAACACTCATCTGGCCACTCGTCATGGCATCCCACAATGAAATACCCTCAGCATTTGCAGCCGCAGTAAGACAGGCAAGAGTCGTATCGCCAATGCCTCTTGGAGGCACATTCACGATTCTTCTGAAAGCCTCATCATCCTTCTTGTTAAGAAGAAGCCTGAGAAAGGAAATCATATCCTTAACCTCTGCTCTCTCATAAAAAGAATGCCCTCCATAGATTTTATATGGAAGAGAACGTTTTCTCAAAGCCTCCTCTACAGCCCTCGACTGAGCATTTGTCCTGTATAGAACTGCAAAGTCACCATAAGAAGCCTTTTCCTGATAAATACGTGATAAAATAGAAGATGCAACCATAAATGCCTCTTCCTGATCGGTAAACGCACTTACAACCTTTATCTTTTCTCCCTCAGCCAAAGAGGAAAAACACCTCTTTTCAAGCTGGTTTGAATTCTTGGCAATAAGACTGTTGGCAGCCTTAACAATAGTTCTTGTAGAACGGTAATTTTGTTCGAGCCTAAATTCTCTTGCATCTGGATAATCTTTTTTAAAATTAAGGATGTTCTCAATCCTTGCACCCCTGAAAGAATAAATACTCTGTGCATCATCTCCAACCACACATATATTATGGTGATCTGCTGCCAACTTTTTAATTATAAGATATTGAGCATAATTTGTGTCCTGATACTCATCCACAAGTATAAACGAAAATCTGGAACGAAGCCTCTCGAGCTCTTCAGGAAAATCCCTGAAAAGCAAATTGGTATACAGCAAAATATCATCAAAATCCATTGCCCCCGCCTGTTTGCACTTCTTATGATACAAAGAATAAACTTCACCAAGTTTTGGTCTTCTCGAAGCCACGTCATTCTGTATCAAAGTAGCATTGGCCATATAAGCAGCAGGAGTTATCAAATTGTTTTTGGCAACAGAAATCCTCGAAAGCACCTCGTTTGGTTTATAAACTTTCTCATCGAGAGAAAGCTCTTTAATACAACCCCTCAAAGCACTCCTTGAATCTGCCGTATCATAAATCGTAAAATTTTTAGGAAACCCCAGTAAGTCAGCACTTTCCCTCAAAAACTTCACAAAAATCGAGTGAAAAGTACCCATCCAAAGATATCGCGCCACATCATAACCCACTATACCTGCAATCCTCTCCTTCATTTCCCTGGAAGCCTTATTAGTAAAAGTCAAAGCAAGCACACTTCCAGCTCTGTGTCCATGAGCAAGAATATTAGCTATTCGGCAAGTAAGTACCCTTGTTTTACCGGAACCTGCACCGGCAATTATCAAAGAAGGACCCTCGAAACGCTCAACTGCCTCTCTTTGAGCACTATTCAACCCCTCGAATATTGTTTTAAATTCCTCTTTCATTTGAGCAAAATTATAAATATTGTGTATCTTTGCCGCAAAATTTTTCACAATAATGTCTAACCATATTCGATTANNAGCTTCAAACCAAATAACAAAAAATATCTCTTCGAATATAGTAGCGGTGAAACCCTCCGACTTTAGAAATTTCAGTCCCAAGCTCCTTGTTAAGGAAGGTGATGCAGTTTTGGCAGGTTCACCAGTTCTGGCAGACAAAAAGAATCTCTCTATACGACTGTGTTCGCCTGTCAGCGGGACAGTCAAGGAGATAGTTCGAGGAGAAAAGCGTAAACTGCTTGCGGTTCTCATTGAAAACGATCACAAAAACGAACATCTGCAATTTACGACTCTAAGCAAAAATGCCAAAAAAGAAGAGATTATCGAAAGGTTGCTTGAAGGCGGACTTTGGCCTACTATCAAACAACGTCCCTACGGTATTATCCCAAATCCGGGTGTTGAGCCTAAGTCTATCTTTATTTCCGGATTTGATTCTTCACCACTTGCACCTGACCTCGATTTCACCCTTAAGAGAGAAACAGAAG
>DOVA01000231.1 GCA_003520315.1 Rikenellaceae bacterium
TCTTTAAAGCGAATTCTGGAGCTGCTTGTCCTAACGGAGGGGATGTCGGCTTTCTTGGCTTTTTCATAGACGGTATTCGGATGGACCTTGAGAATCGTGGCAACTTCTTTGACGGTCAGCAGCGGGTCCATCGTTCTCTTCCGTGAGCCTAAAAACAACCTCATATACGATTGTGCATTTCAATTTTTTTATAGGCCCCGGAATGCTGGCTGTAAAGAAGTTCTTTTTAAAAACTAGTCTTAACATGTAGATATTAAAACAGTTATAAATATACGACCCCCAGAAACATATAAAAAGTACGGGCAGCAGAAGGGGTTAAAAATGTAGAAGATTAGTTTTTTAAGAATAAACAGCTTAGAACCTGGCTTTTAACAGGCTTAAAAGCGCAGAAGATCGAAGGTTTTAAATTACGGTGACTGTATTCCGCCCTGGATGCTGGAACTTCTAGCAAGTCTATTCGGACACAGGGAAAAAGGACAATTACCACTAATTAGAATTGCTTCTGTGGATATATCGGCATTAGCAAAGGCGGGCCTTGTTTCCTTTCTTCAAGATAATCTTGATAGAGCGCGTTCATTGTGTACATAAGCGCAGACTTCACTAATAAAAACAGGTCTTCTAGATATGCATGAAGCGAATTCTCTGACAAGTGATGATGTATATAATACTGATCATCGTCATCTCCATTATATACAAAGGGACCAATATCAATAAATTCGTGTGTAATGTAGTTTCGTATCTGGCTTAGATGGTGATAAATCTCATTTTCCAGAAAATCCCAGGCCAAGCTGTGTAAGGCAAGAAGGCTCCATGACTTCTTCTTACTAACAAGATCCACGATTTGAGCTGATTTCATATTATAAAAATATACTTTCTCAGGCCCAATCTCATAGTTTGTGTAAACTAAATGGGCAATCTTGTCCAGGATGTTAAACAACCTAATATAGGTGGTCTTTGTCAGCCCGTACTGAAGAGTATTGTTGCAGTAGTCTAATGCTGAACTATATTTTGTAATGCTGTCATAATGGCGAAATCCTGCCGTGGAGGCATGAAAATAAATGTAACGTGCTGATGCGAAATCCTCATATATTTGATTCAGAGTTTTTATTGAATAGTAAGTCTTTCTTGTGTAGCCTGAATCTCTATAGCTGCTTTCATCTGAATTGATTTTAGGCTTATCTATAAAATACGGTTTGAGACTATCGCTAAATCCCCGCGCGCAGCGAAAACAATTGAAACGAGAATTAAGGAATAGGTTTTTTACCATACAAAATCGCTGATACCTGGATATTGATTTTAGAGGTCGCTTTTGCGAAGGCCTCTTAATTTGATAATGGCTAAGATAGGATCCAAGGATGTTGAGTTCCCGCCGGAAAGAGTCGACAGCCTTCTGTCCCCCTTGCTCAATTGTGTTTTTTTCTCCAATGGCCGTCTTTAACAATTCTGCGGCTTGAAAAAGCAAGTCCGGATCTTTGGCTGACATCAAATTATAGTAATACAATATCGCTTTTCCCTTATTGCCTAGGGCCATACCAAAAGTCGGCTGCTTCTTAAGCACCTTGTCATAGACTTGTATCGCCTCATAATTGCGCCCATATTTTTCAAGGATATTGGCGAGGTTGGTATTAGCTTGGGGGAAACTTCTACCTGGAGGAATTAGGGAAAAATATTCTCTGGCCTCTCTTAGTTCGCGGCTCCTAATTAGTTCTTCAAACGAGTTCGAACACTTGATTTCGCCGATTGCCAGTAGAGCATTGCCTAAATTATATGCCGGAAATTCTTCTTTAGTAGTGAGCAGTATCCTTAATAGCCTATTTCGTGCATGGTATAAAAGGCACAAACTCTTTTTAGTTTTGCCTATGTTGGTTAAAACCCCATCGATATTGTGCGCATAGGTTGGATCATGTCCATATTTTTGATCTAATTCACTTGTTTCCTTAAATATCTCTTCATCCGTTTTTGAAATCGCGTCCGCTTCAAACCTTCGTAGGATCTCAAGCGTTTTCCTTTGTTTTACCGTTAACATCGGTGCCTTCCCCTAATTTCATTGGTTGACATCGATCTAAATCGGTCCAAAGCAGACTTTACATTACTTTGAATAGAAAATGAACTCAAGGTATTAGTTCATAGGCCGGGCGCGCTCACCAGGCAACATGCAGCTATCAAAAGAGAATCTTGACAGGGGCTCAGAGAAAGCGGATTATTTAATGAACCAGAGAGAACAATGTCTGAAATATCATATGTCTTGATTGTCCCAGAAAGAATTCATATTAGATATCCGTCAATCGAGGAGGCAACCGAGGCCGCAAAGGAACATCTTCTTAAGGACCCAAAATTCCTAATGGTGCCTATTCATGAGATATCTGGCAATATAGAAAAAAGAGGCAGACTAGTTTTTCGTGTTGGAGGAAGATTCCAAACAATCGAACTTACAATGAGCTGATTAAGAGCCGCTAAGCTTGGAGTTGATATGACAGGAATTGAATGGGCAGCAATTATCGGGGCGGCCGCGTGGCTTCCACAAATTGGCTATTTTGTCTGGCATTTAGTCAAGAAACCGAGACTAAGATTTTCAGCTGAAACTACGATTGAAATTGGCTTTACTTCCTTCGGTCCGATTGCTAATCCCAGTTTTTCTATATCATCGACTAGAAAAGAAGCATTAATTGAAAACGTGAATATGGCCATTAGTCATGATGATGGGGATACTCATAATTTTAGATGGCAGATGTTAGATGAAAAAGGATTTGAAGGAAAAAGTTCAAAAGGCGAGACAATCGAGATGAGGAGATCTCAGTCGGCTAGCGCATTAAAAATCGGGACAATTGGCCTTATTGAACGCAAAATTGCCTTTCAAGATATTCATTTTAAGATAGAGTATTCAAAACTCTTAGAAATGCTAATCGGAAGAGAAAAAATCCTATTTGAAAAAGATCGGCCCCACTACCCGGAAAATGTCTTTTTGCTAAAGGAATACGACGATCTTTTGTCATTTCTTAAAAAGCAGTTCTATTGGAAAGAGGGAAAATATACTATCGCCCTTACCGTGGACGAAGCGTCCTCAAAAAAGCCGCATAAAGAAATCTTCGAATTTGTGCTGAATAAGCAAAATATCGATTCCCTCGAAATGAATATAGCTATGGTTCAACTGTACATTGATGAATTGTTTCTGCTGCGGGCAGGAAGGATCCAGACTCTTACTCTAATCAACTGGAACTGGGTTTATACAAATATCGATAGAAAACAAAACTGAGCACTTTCATCGAATTCGGGCGACCCCCCTGGCTAAGCGAAGGACGCTAAGCGGGTTTTTGGCCTCTTAGAGATAGACGATTGGGAGGCCAGTGGATTTTCAGACATAAGAACGCATCCAATGGCGTTTTCTAATCAATTTCTTCTGTCAACTCACCTGTTTATGGCGCGGAGACATATAAGCGGGACTTACTGATTGACAAATGAATTCTCCCACAATATTATTCTTATTAAGAAGTTCGGAGGAACCATGAGCAAACTGAGCATTAAGATGGGGACGATTCAGGTCGATTACGAAGGAACTGACGAATTTATTAAGCGCGATTTGTTGGGCCTGTTGACTTCAATCTCTACTTTAGTCGGCAAAACAGATTCTGACGAAGAAGCAGAGGATGAAGAGCCCACTGCTCCGCACAATCGAGAAAAGGGAAAGACAGGAAAGCTTCAGATGACCACTGGATCGATAGCGTCCAAGTTGGACTGCAAGTCCGGTCCCGATTTAGTCATTTCCGCTTGCGCCTATTTAACGTTTATGAAGGATGAGCCAG
>DOVA01000249.1 GCA_003520315.1 Rikenellaceae bacterium
CATTTCAAGTTCAATCGATATATCATCAATCTTTTTGTCTAAAAGTAATGGTCCTAATTCGCAAGAAGCTGTTATAATAAAGTCGTTCCAATCGTTGCATTTATATGAGCGATGACAAACGACTGTGCCATCGTCTCTGATAAATGTATTAAATACAGGAGAATAATAATGACCTTTTTCAAAGAAAGAAGCAATCAATTTTGCTACAGGTAATTCATTTACAGGATCTTCAGTTAATGAAACTCGGATGGTATCACCGATTCCCTCAGAAAGAAGAGTAGAAATTCCTACAGCCGATTTAATCCTTCCAGGCTCGCCATTTCCTGCTTCTGTTACTCCAAGGTGAATTGGATATATTATTCCTGTTTTCGCCATTTCATGGTACAACATTCTGTAAGCATCTACCATAACTCTTGTGTTACTTGATTTGAGCGAAATGACAATTTGGTCAAAATCATTTATTTGTGCCATTTTAACCCATTCCATGGCTGCTTTTGCCATACCAATAGGAGTATCACCAAATTTATCAATAATTCTTTCGCCAAGAGAACCATGATTAATGCCTATTCTTAAAGCAGTGCCATTATTTTTACAAACTTTCACAAGTTGAGCAAATTGAATTGTTGCAATGTCAAATTGTTTAGCAAAATTACCAGGATTGATTCTGACTTTATCAGCAACCTCTGCAACTGCTATAGCAACATTTGATGAAAAATGCACATCAGCAACAAGCGGTACTGAAATATTCATTTTTTTTAGTCTGGATTTAATCTCTTTGAGAGCTTCTACCTCTCTCATCCCCTGAGTAGTAAGTCTTATAATCTCAGCACCTTCTTCGTAAAGTTTAATACATTGTTGAAGAGAAGATTCAATGTCTTGTGTGGGAGTATTGCACATTGTTTGAATAACAATATGTTTACTGTTGCCAATTATAACATTACCAACTTTAACCTCAACTTTTCTCATTTATTAAGATGTATATAGATAGCAGCACTCAACAGTAATTGATGAGGATATGCGAATTCCAGTACAGTAGAACTATTCCTTTTGGCATCGTATAGAGAGGAAAGAGAGTATTGATAATTACCTTCTATATGAAGCTCAAATGGTTTTAAGATAAAAGCAAATCCGGCACCGGCAATAAATCCATAGTCTGTTTTGTAGTCAGTATCAGTGAAACCATCACTTTTTTCACTTCTGTAACCAACAAACCCTCCAAGATTGATCAATAGCCTCATTTGCCAGAAATCTATATGGAACTGTGACACAAAAGGCATTTCATAAACTTTTAAATGTGTTTCAATATCCCCGATACTATACCCTTGTTCCTGAGATGAAAGTCCTATTTGAAATCCGAAATAAGGCATGGTCTGCCATAAATCGTGATAATAAATGTATTCTATCGAAAAATTTTCCTTTGTCGTTAAAGTTTTAACCTGTTCCTGCTTTGGATTGAAATTGACGCCGCTGGTATTGTATGCGACTTTAAAACCAACCATATGCAATTTTAATTGTGCATTTGCCACTGAGGATAATGCAAGAAAAATGGTAGTAATAGCTATAGTTATAACCTTCCTTGTCACTTGAATATCTCTTTAAGATTTACATTCTGTTCTAATTCCATACCCTCTTTAAATTCAATCAAACTTTTTCCGTTTGGCAGAGTCAACAAGCGCACCTTTTCCGGTTGTCTTCTCTCAGAAAGACTTCCTGTGTCGAGGATGCCATTCCCATTGAGATCCTGTGTAATGCGAACGCTGTAAACACCAGGCTGAATATATGGAAAAACAAGAGTTGTATCCCTGACAATTTTAAAGCTTCTAAACACTTTGTCTCTGGTTTGGTTAGTCAACTCAACAACATGTGAACCTTGAGTGCCCGAAATATTTAGAGTTAGTTGTGAGAGCCGATCAGTGTTTGGAAGAATAACAGAGATATTTATGGAATCATTAGTATATCTGTAAACATCAGTGAAACAGTTTTTAGGAATATCCAGCATATATGTGTAACCCGGCAGAACTTTGTTTTTAAATTTCAGGTAGTACCATAAATTCTCGATAGAATCCCTGACAAATAAATATTCTTCGGAATTTCTTATGCCTTTAGGACTAGTTGACACTAGTTTAATGGAATCAAGTTTCATTTTAACAGGAAGCGAGGGGAAAATGAATTTAAAACCTATCTGTTCAATCATGGATGGATCAGCTTCAATTTTAAAATCTAAAAGATCTTTTCTCTTCTCATTTTTATCATCTTGAGCTTTGTTTTTACTGGATTTTTTGAGATCTTCCACTGTTCGCTTTTTAGTAACAGAAACTAATCTTACACTTTCTCTTGTAAGAACTAGCTTATTTAGTGTATCTGTTTTATAATAATTAAGATCAAAAAAGAGAGTATCAGGAGGTGAGAAAAGTGTATCCTTTATCCACAACACCAGACTGTCTCTAGTGAGATTGAATTGCGATAGAACTTTTGAAGAATCAATGCCTCTGAAACCCATAGAATCAATTTTAACATTGGGAGATGCGAAAGTAATGTAAGCCATCTTCCTTTGTGGTCTGGCACTGTTTTTAACATACTGATTACCCGATATTTCCTTAAACATGTACAAAACATTCTCAAAAGGTCTTGAAAAAGCTCTTACAGTATCTTTGACATTTACATATTCTATCTCTTTCATCCCTTTTTTGAGAGGTTTGGAAGGTGTTACGAGAGAGTCAACAAATCCTACCAATTCGCTTCCAGGATCATAAAGATAGTTGGTATTGTCATCTTTAAATGCAATTATTTTGTAAGGTTCATTTTTTAAATACCGAACAACATAATAACCCCACTTGTCACTTTTGGCGATAGCAGAAGGATATTTTTTGTAAAGTAAAGAATCAGGTATATCTTCCTTGTAATAAGCAGCGACCACATTCTCTATCGGAAGCAGTGTCTTATAGTCCAAAATCATTCCAGAATGGATCATTGTGTCAAGATAGCTACCTGTAGAAAAAGGATAAACATATGGATAAAAGAGATTCCCTTCGTTGTTATCGGCAATGGCACTGCTAAAATTAATGGAATATGTTGAAGCAGAATCAAGTTCTTCCGGGAATGTTACAATAATACTTTTACCTTTAATTTTTGTCTGAAGCATCTTTTTTTGGGGAGGAGAAAGATATATTAGTTTAACAGGATCCTTTAAGACTACATACTCATTGAAACGAAGTTCAACCTGTCCTCCTTTTCTGGGGAAGTTTGTCTTATTAGAATCTGGTATTACCTTAAGAAGAACCGGAGCCAAAGTGTCTTTCGGACCTCCTGAAGGAGGTGTAGAAGTATTTGCACACGACTGAAAAAAAACTAATATGGCAATCAAAATAACAGCCAAATAACATCTGTTAGTTTTCATTTATGACATCCTCCTTAATATCATTTCTTAAAACACTTTCAATCCCCTGAACCATAGACAATTCTTTAATAAGCTTATCCAAGTCATCTTTATTGTGGACATCCAGATCTATACATCCTTCAAATATGTTGTCGTGTGTGTTTATAACTACTTTTCGTATATTAATATTCATCACTTTGGCAATAATTTGGGTGATCTCATTTAGAATGCCCTTTCTATCCAACCCTTTCATTATTACTCTCGCTAAGAATGACAGGCTTGTATGAACTGCCCACTTAACCTTTACAATTTTCTCAGCCACACTTGATGCAAGGGCGATTGCCTTGGGACAGTCCTTTTTATGGACAATAACCTTGCCATTGTCATCCTGAAAACCAATAACCGGATCTCCAGGAATCGGAGAACAACAAGAAGCAATGACATACGTAAGTGTTTTGTCCATAGGATTTTCTTCAAGTAAAAAATCTTCAACTTTGTTTTTT
>DOVA01000156.1 GCA_003520315.1 Rikenellaceae bacterium
CCTATCAAGTTGCAACACAGGATTATGACTATTATGTACTCGAACTTAGCAGCTTCCAGCTGGATGGAATGTATGACTTCAAGGCTGATATAGCTGTATTGCTCAATATCACTCCAGATCATCTTGACAGATATGACAATCAAATGGAGAAATACATTAAATCAAAATTCAGAATAACTCAAAATATGTCCGAAAGCGACTGCTTTATTTTTTGTGCGGATGATGAGATAAGCATATCCCATCTAAACGAGATTGTTCTTAAGGCAAAACAACTGCCGTTCAGTCAAAAAGAGAAATTTGACGAGGGTGCATTTATTGAAGAAGAACAGATGAAAGTCAGATATAAAGATGATGAGTATAATATGTTCCTCAACGAGCTTTCACTTCAGGGGAAACATAATATTTACAACTCCATGGCAGCGGCAATAACAGGCAAAGTACTTAATATCAGAAACGAAGTACTTCGTCAAAGCCTTTCCTCTTGCTAAGGAGTTGAGCACAGACTTGAGAAAGTGCTGAAGGTTAAGAATGTGCTATACATAAATGACTCTAAAGCCACCAATGTCAATTCAACATGGTATGCACTTGAAAGTATGACAACCCCTGTAATATGGATTGCTGGAGGCAAGGATAAGGGGAATGATTATACTCCTCTGTTTGACCTGGTAAAAGAAAAGGTTAGGGCAATTATATGTCTTGGCGCGGACAATACAAAGCTACGCAATGTATTTGGCAATCTAGTTGAAGAAATGTATGATACACATTCTGCCGAAGAAGCTGTGAAGATTGCATATAACATAGCACAACCAGGTGAAACAGTATTGCTTTCGCCAGCATGTGCAAGCTTTGATTTATTCAAAAATTACGAGGAAAGAGGAAGATTATTTAAGGAAGCAGTTAAAAAACTTTAAAATGAGTGAGCCCAATCCAATAATTTACCGTCTGAGAGGCGACAAAGTAATATGGACAGTAGTACTGTTACTTTCTCTTACATCACTTGCAGCTGTCTACTCATCAAGCTGCTCTCTGGCGTTAAGAGAGGGTAAAACCACCTTTGACATACTTCTTCGTCAACTTTCATCAATTGTTTTGGGATTGACAGCTCTGTACATTTGTTATAAAATACCTCTGAAATATTACAGAAGCTTTGCAAATATTCTTATGCTAGTAAGCATTGGATTATTAATTGCAACAATTTTTGTCGGAAAAAGCATCAACAGCGCCAGCAGGTGGATTGAAATATTCGGCTTATCTTTTCAGCCCTCCGAAATAGCTAAAATATGTACAATACTCTACATTGCCAAAATAGTAGAAAAAAATAATTTAGAGACATTTAAAAAATTCACGCTTCTAATACTGGTACCTGTCTCAATAGTGCTTGTGTTAATACTATGGGGAAGTGCCTCACAGGCACTGTTGCTGGCATTTATATGCTGTCTGATTCTTTATATATCTGATGTAAAAAGAAGTCATCTCCTTAAAAGTGCAGGTATAATTGGTGCCGGACTAATTCTGATTCTATTACTCCACTTCAGCTTTGGGATATTCGGGCGCATAGATACAGCAATCAGCCGTATAAAAAACAATGATACTGAACAACTAAACAATAAAAATCTCTCACCAGAAGACAGAAAAGAACTGGAAAACAGCACATTTCAAAAAAGAATGGCTAAAGTGGCCGTCTCTTCAGCAGGGATAATAGGTAAAGGGCCGGGGAAAAGTACTCAAAGATATGTATTGCCTCACCCCTACTCCGATTTCATATATGCAATAATAGTCGAAGAATATGGTCTGATAGGAGGTGTTATTGTACTTATGCTTTATCTGTGGCTGCTGTTCAGATGTATGACTCTCGCCTATTCCTGTACGAAACCATTCTCGCGGATAGTTGTCATTGGCCTTGGCCTTATGATAACATTTCAGGCACTATTGCATATGATGGTAAATGTTACTCTGATACCGGTAACGGGTCATACTTTACCATTAGTAAGTCTTGGAGGAACATCTATTATTATTATGGGTGGGGCTTTTGGAATAATTCTCTCTATAAGCAGAACTATTGAGATAACCAAAGAAAATAACACAAAAAAAATTGAAGTAAATGTCGGAGAAGAGAATTATAATTAGTGGAGGGGGAACAGGGGGTCATATATTTCCTGCTATCTCCATCGCCAACAGTCTTAAAAAGATTGATCCTGAGTGTGAGATTCTTTTTGTTGGTGCACTCGGAAGAATGGAGATGGAAAAAGTACCTGCAGCAAACTATAAGATTGTCGGCCTTCCAGTTGCAGGTCTCAAAAGGGAGTTGTCTGTCGAAAATCTAAAATTGCCTTTTAAAATTTTTAAAAGTCTTTGCCAGGCAAGAAAGATAGTTTACGACTTTGATCCGGACGTAGCAGTGGGCGTAGGAGGATATGCGAGTGGTCCAGTACTCTGGATGGCAAGTAGAATGAATATTCCTATCCTGATACAGGAACAAAACTCCTATGCAGGCCTTACCAACCGGATTCTTGGGAAAAAAGCCAAAAAAATATGCGTAGCCTATGAAGGAATGGAAAAGTTTTTTAAAGCTGAGAAAATAATTCTCACCGGGAATCCGGTTCGTGAAGGGATAGTTCTCATAAACCCACAACAAATAGAGGAAGCTTATCGATATTTTGAACTGGACCCTCAAAAGAAAACAATTCTTATTATTGGAGGGAGTCTTGGCGCCAACACCCTGAATAATTGTGCAAAAGAATGGATAAGAAAAGGCACTCGGGAAAATATTCAGCTAATATGGCAATATGGAAGTTTTTATAAAAATGAGATACGTGACTTTATAAGTGCCAATCCAAAACCAAATGTTAAAGCATTTGAATTTATCAAGAGAATGGATTATGCATATGCAATAGCAGATGTAGTAATTTCAAGAGCAGGAGCGGGAACAATCTCAGAATTGGCAGTAGCCGGCAAGGCATCGGTGCTGATACCATCTCCAAATGTTGTTAAAGACCATCAGACTCACAATGCAATGGCTCTGGTCAGAAAGAATGCCGCCATAATGATTCCTGACGATGAAGCTGTAGAAAAAGCATTTAAGGCGGCCGTGGATCTGGCAGAAGATGAAAATAAAAGAAAAGAGCTCGAGACTCGAATATCCGGAATGGCTATAAGAAATTCAGCTGAAATTATTGCCCGTGAGGTACTTAAACTGGCAGAGAAATGAACTTTGTATATTTAATAGGAATAGGAGGAATAGGCATGAGTGCTCTCGCAAGGTATTACAACCACGCAGGGGCAATTGTTGCCGGATATGACCGTACCCCCAGCAAACTTACTTCAGAACTTGAAAAAGAGGGAATCAGAATTCATTATGAAGACGATATTGCACTAATCCCACCTGAGTTTACAAGTTACAAGGAGAAAACGTTAGTGATTTATACTCCTGCCATACCTGACAATCACAGCGAGTATCAGTATTTTCTGAAAAACGGATATAACATCGTAAAACGTTCACGGGCACTCGGAAATATTGCGTCTCAAAAACGCTGCCTTGCAATATCGGGCACTCACGGTAAAACTACTACTTCCACATTACTGGCTCATATTTTAACCCAATCAGGCAAGGGCTGTACTGCATTTTTAGGAGGCATCTCAAAAAATTATCACTCCAATCTTCTTCTGGACAAAAGAGATTACCTTGTTGCAGAGGCAGATGAATTTGATCGCTCTTTTTTACAACTTTATCCTGAAATGGCAGTCATAACTTCGACAGATGCCGATCATCTCGATATTTACAGTACCCATAACAAAATAAAGGAGGCTTTTTCAGAATTTGCTTCACAAGTTAAGCCCGACGGAGCACTTATCGTCAAAAAAGGCACTGACATAAACCTCAGCTCTGTAAAAGCAGAGAGAGTATATGAATATTCCTATGACATTCCCTGCGATTTCTATGCGTCGTCAATCAAAGTATTGGAAGATGGCTTTTTTAATTTTGATCTTAACTATCCTGGTGGCGTTATAAAAAATTGCACTGTAGGAATACCAGGATGGATAAACATTGAAAATTCCATTGCCGCCTCTTCGATTGCTCTTCTCGAGGGCATCTCCCCTGAAGATTTAAAAAACAGTCTCAAAACGTTTGCAGGAGTTGAACGTAGACTTGACATAAGAGTAAAGAACGAAAAATGTTCCTATGTCGACGATTATGCTCACCATCCAAAAGAATTATCTTCTGCAATAAGCTCTTTGAGAGAAATCTTTGCTGGAAGAAAGATTACAGGAATTTTCCAGCCGCATCTCTATACAAGAACAAGGGACTTTGCGGAAGAATTTGCAAAAAGTCTCAGTCTTCTGGATGAACTAATTCTGCTCGACATTTATCCTGCAAGAGAAGAACCAATAGAAGGAGTAACATCCGAAATAATATATAAAAACGTCAGCCTCGACAGTAAAATAATGTTGCACAAGGAAGAACTAATAAACTACTTGGCAAAGATAGATATAGATGTTTTAGTCACATTCGGCGCAGGAGACATTGACCGTTTCGTAAATCCAATAACACAATTAGTTTCTGCAAAGTCAAAATGCTAAAAAAAACTCTCATAATTATTCTTTATCTGCTTCTGACCGGAGTACTTTGTTGCTATTTCATCTTCTCAGCTAAAATAACAAAAGAGGGCAAAATGCACGAAATGTGCCATCAAATAAAAGTTGTAATACTTGACAGTGCCGAGATAAGATTCGTTTCAAAAACAGAGATTGCAGATTTGATCGTCGATAATGGTATAACTCCAGGAGAGAGCAAGTTACGCCATATTAACAATTACCAGATAGAACAACTTCTAAATAAAAGGACGGCCGTCAAAAAATCTGAAGTAAGCTATACGAGAGACGGTATTTTGAGAGTTATAATTTTACAAAGAAAACCGATTCTCAGACTTCAGACAGAAAATGGAGGTTTTTACATGGATGAAAACGCTTATGTATTTCCATTAATAAAAGGATTCTCCCCTTTTGTTCCCGTTGTGTCTGGAGAGATTCCGCTTAAAATTCCTCCAAAATACAACGGATATGTCAAAAACAACGAACAGTGGGCTAATTCTCTTAAGGATTTATGTTTATATATCTTAAAAAACGAATCCTGGGATGCATTAATTGAACAGATATATGTTGACAGCAGAGGTATTTTAAGCTTCATCCCCCGTGATGGAGATTTTGAAATAATATTTGGAGATATAGACAAGATAGAATATAAGTTCAAAAAATTGTATGCCTTTTATAAGGATATACTTCCAAACGTCGGTCCGGAGAAATACTGCAAAATTAACCTTCAGTTTGACAAACAGATAGTATGTAAAAAAACAAATAAAAACATTGAGATATGAAAAAACTTGTCGCAGCCGTAGACCTTGGGACAACAAAGGTCGTCTCTGTTGTAGGTGAAAAAAGTGAATCCGGTTACAGGATTGTGGCATTGAAAGAAGCCCCTTCAAAAGGGGTAATGCGTGGTGAAGTTGTCAATATTCAAAACGTTCTGGAATCTCTTAAACCGACTCTCGAAGAAATAAGAGCAGAGGGCATTGAAATTAGTGAAGTATACGTCGGTATAGCAGGGCAGAATATAAAATGTAACTCGGCAAGAATCAGCAGGAACAGAAGCCGGTCATCAGAATGGGTTACAAACAGGGAAGTCGAAGAGATGGAGAGAGAAATGTTCAATTCAAGAGTCAACGCTGGAGAGAAAATTCTTCATGTTATTCCTCAATCATATAATGTCGACGACAATATTGGTGTAAAAGAGGCAGTAGGCATGACTGGGACTCGTATTGAAGGAGATTACAAGCTTTTTATAGGCAAGACCAATTCCTTTGAGCACAGTAAAATTGTTATCGAAAGAGCAGGCTTAAAGTTAAAAGATATAATCCTGGAACCGGTCGCATCGGCCAAGGCAGTTCTCACAGAAGACGAAATGGAACTTGGTGTTGCAATGGTTGACATGGGAGGAGGGACAACAGACCTTCTTATAATACAGGATAACATTATCAGGCATACTGCAGTAATACCTTTCGGCGGGAATTCCATTACTGAAGACCTCCGTCAAGGATGTGGCGTATCTCTCCGAAATGATGAACAGATGAAGATCCAAT
>DOVA01000076.1 GCA_003520315.1 Rikenellaceae bacterium
GCGGATATGAATTGATCTCCGGGCATCGCCTCAAGCGTGCCAGTGAGCTGGCTGGTAAGGAGACCCTCCCTTGCATCGTCCGCAATCTCGACGATGACGCTGCCACCATCATCATGGTTGACAGCAATATTCAAAGAGAAAACATCCTGCCTAGTGAAAGAGCTTTTGCCTTCAAACTAAAACTTGAGGCAATAAAAAGGCAAGGGTCGCGTACTGATTTAACTTCTATGCAACTTGCACAGAAGTTATCAGTTGAAATAATTGGAGATGATGCCGGAATAAGCAAAGACCAAGTTAGAAGGTTCATTCGTCTAACTGAACTTATTACACCTCTGTTAGATATGGTTGATAATAAAAATATAGCTTTTAATCCTGCTGTTGAACTTTCTTTTTTAAAGCCGGAAGAACAGCGTCAGCTCCTTGATGCAATGGAAATGGAACAATCTACTCCTTCTCTATCTCAGGCGCAACGGCTGAAAAAATTTAGCCAGGAAGGAAAACTAACTTTTGACGTGATGTCTGCCATAATGTCTGAAGAGAAAAAAGGTGAAGTCGATAAAGTAACTCTTAAAGGTGATCAGTTAAAGAGATATTTCCCTAAATCCTATACTCCCCAACAAATGGAGGAAACTATCATAAAGCTGCTTGAAACCTGGTCACGAAAACGACAGCATTCACAAGAAAGATAGTTTTATCCCATCGCTTCTTAACTGAAGTGTTTTTTATTTACTCGTGAAAGGAGGTATGTTGATGGCTGTTTTCAGAGTTGAAAAAACTAGAGATTACACGGTTATGGCAAATCATCATTTGAGAAACAAAGAATTATCACTTAAGTCAAAGGGACTGCTTTCACAAATGTTGTCGCTTCCAGAGAACTGGGATTATACCTTAAAAGGCCTCTCGATGATAAATAAAGAAAGCGTTGATGCCATTCGTGAAGCTGTTAAAGAATTAGAACAAGCCGGTTATATTATCAGGACTAGAAAGCGAAATGAACTAGGGCATCTAAAAGGAACCGAATATACGATATTTGAAAAGCCACACCAGATAGAAGATCCCGCAGATGATTCACAGCCTGATTCAGATAATCCTGCACTGGAAAAACCTGTGTTGGAAAAACCAATCTTGGAGAATCCAAACAAGGAGAACCCAACGTTGGAAAATCCAATGCAATTAAATACTAATAACATATTAAATAAAGATTTATTAAGGAAGGAGGTATTAAGCAACCATCTATCAATTCCTTATCAATCAATAGAGCATGATGCACGAAATGATTTGATTGGATTAGATGTGCATTCAATTAAAAAAACTATCCGCCAAAATATTGAATACGATTTAATCGTTGACCGGTTTCATAAGGACCGCCTGGATGAAATTGTTGACATAATGGCAGAAACTCTCTGTTCTAAACGGGAGTATTTGACTGTTGCAGGAGATGAATACCCTGCTGATCTTGTTAAGGAAAAACTGCTCCGCATTAACAGTATGCATATTGAGTATGTGTTCGAATGCCTGAATAAAAATACTACCTATGTTCGCAATATAAAAAAATATCTTCTGACAACTCTGTTTAATGCTCCTTCTACAATCGACAGCTATTATTCAGCACTCGTTAATCATGACCTTTATGGCTAAATCTTATATCACTATATTTGAATATCTATCTGAAAGGAGTACCCACTAATGAAAAGACCTCTCGCTTATATAACTGCTTCCTGGGGAAGCGATGCAAATGAAAACACAGAAATGGCAGCTGAATACAGTAGAAAAATCTTTGAAGCTGGTTATAACCCTATCTGCCCTATGCTTATGCTCTCTACTTTTATAGATAGCAGCATCCCGCAAGAGCATAAAGACAGCATCGATATATCTCAAGACTACTTGAGACGCTCAAACATACTTGTAGTCTGTGGTCAAAAGATTGATGAATCCGTAAAAAATGACATTGCCATTGCTGAACGATACAGAGTACCAGCAACAACCTTAAGTGGAATTTTAACAGTAAAAAACCATAATCAAAAGAAAAATAAATAGGTCTATCAGCAAATTTAAAATATAAATTGGAGGTGAATTTGATGGATGTATTAATAGTTGAACCGGAAAAAAGACCAAGGATGGTTAATATAACCGGCGATCTTAAATCATTGCAACGGGCAGTTGGCGGCCATATCGAAGCTATTTATCCTTATGATGATCCGGTAGCCATAGTATGTAATGAAGAAGGTAAACTCCTTGGTCTCCCAATCAACAGAAAGCTTGAGGATTATGACATAATAGCCGGTACTTTTCTCGTTTGCGGTCTTAGCGAAGAAGATTTCGATTCCTTATCGCCAGAACTGGCTGAGAAGTATCTGAAGAAGTTTGCTGATCCAGAAATTTTTATGAAGATGGGTAGCAAAATAGTCGCTATTCCGATCAAACCAAAAGATGAGTTAACAGTCCCCAAATTGCGTCATAAACCAGCTGAGTACGAGCTTTAACAAAAATAAAATAACAGAAAGGAGGAAGTGTTTTGCAGGAAGAAGT
>DOVA01000245.1 GCA_003520315.1 Rikenellaceae bacterium
CACGTCCGACGATGAGCCTGAGGGGACGGTTATAACTTAATCCCTTAGGGACCACAGCGAAATTCTACGCAGGTATAGTCTCCTGCAAATTAATCATACATATTTTAACTTTATATTGTTAATTACTAATGGATGTAGACATCTGTGTGGCTAATGCTAGCCATGTAAAGTATGCAGAAAGGATCTGCGAATTGATGTATATCTCTTCACAGGAGAGGGGTACAGGCATTGCCAAAAGATCCCCTGACTATATTGCCGAAAAAATGATTGCGGGTAAGGCCGTTATAGCGTTAGCCGGAGAGGAATTTGCGGGCTTTGCCTATATTGAAACATGGAGTCACAGCAAGTTTGTAGCCAATTCGGGTCTGATAGTTGCTCATCAGTTTAGAAAGTCAGGATTGGCAAGAAGGATAAAAGCAAAAGTTTTTGAGCTTTCACGAACACTGTATCCTGATGCCAAGATTTTCAGTATTACCACAGGTCTTGCAGTTATGAAGCTTAATACCGAATTGGGGTTTAAACCAGTTACATTTTCAGAGTTGACTGATGATGAAGAGTTTTGGAAAGGTTGCGAGGGATGTGTTAACTTTGATATTTTACAGAGGAATAACAGAAAAATGTGCCTTTGCACAGGATTACTTTATGATCCTGAAGAACACAAAGAATATAAAAAGCAGAATATAAAACCTCTTCCGCTTATCGTTTCAAAGATAAGTTCAATATTAACCTTTAAAAAATTGTAAAAGAGATGAAAAGTAAAGTTGTTCTTGCATTCAGCGGCGGCCTTGATACATCTTTCTGTATTCCTTATTTAAAAAGGGAGAGGGGCCTTGAGGTGCATACTGTTATGGTAAATACGGGAGGGTTTTCTCCTGAAGAGGAAAAGAAAATTGAGGATAGAGCCATTGCTTTAGGGGCTGCTTCTCACAGATGTGTAAATGCTGTAAGTGAGTACTATTCCAAAGGTGTAAAATATCTTCTTTTTGGCAATATTCTCAAAAATGCTACTTATCCTCTTTCTGTCAGCTCTGAAAGAGCTTTTCAGGCTCTTGAAGTATTGAAGGTAGTAAATGAAGTTGGAGCGGAATTTGTGGCACACGGCAGCACGGGAGCTGGAAACGATCAGGTGAGATTTGACCTTGTTTTTGAAGTTATGGCACCTGAAGTTAAGATTATTGCTCCCATAAGGGAACTTTCCATCAGTAGAAAGGAAGAGATAGAGTATCTCAATAAATGTGGATTTGATTTTTCGTGGGAAAAGGCTAAGTATTCTATAAATCAGGGTATTTGGGGTACAAGTATAGGTGGAGTAGAGACTCTTAAATCTTCCGGTATTTTACCTGAAGAAGCTTACCCGTCTCAAGTAACCAAAGAGGGAAGCGAAAGAATAAAAATAACATTCGAAAAAGGAGAACCTTGTGCACTCAATGGGGAAAAAATGGATCCAGTAAGTCTGATTTACAAGTTGAATTCTATAGCTTCTCCTTATGGTGTGGGCAGAGATATTCATGTCGGAGATACAATTATTGGCATTAAAGGCAGGGTTGCATTTGAGGCTGCTGCACCATTAATTCTCATTAAGTCACATCACCTGCTTGAAAAACACACACTTACAAAGGGACAGCTATACTGGAAAGATCAACTGGCCGGATGGTATGGACAGTTAATGCATGAAGCACAGTATTTGGATCCTGTAATGAGAAATATCGAACTTTTTCTCGAGGATACCCAAAAGAATGTTTGTGGCACCGTTGAAGTGGAACTCAGACCATATCATTTTGCAGTACTCGCTTGTGAAAGTAAATATGATCTCATGAATTCCAGGTTCGGAGAGTACGGAGAGGCAAACAGATCATTTACAGGGCAGGATGTAATTGGCTTCACTAAAGTTTTGGCTAATCCGTTGAAAATATATTATTCTGTTCATGAAGAAGATTAAGGCAGCAATAGCAGGAGGCACAGGATATACGGCCGGGGAATTGATCAGAATTCTAATACGTCATCCTTATGTAGAGATAATTTCTGTTCTTAGCAGCAGCACTCCCGGGGCGAAGATTACATCATTTCACAGAGATCTGCTTGGAGAAACAGATATGTGTTTTGTAGACAAGGTAGAATTTGCCAAGGCTCTTTCCGGGACAGATGTGGTATTTCTTTGTCTCGGTCACGGGCTGTCTAGGGAATTTCTCGATGAGTATAATCTTGGTAAAAAATGCAAAGTCATAGATCTTGGTAATGATTTCAGAATTGAAGGAGAATATGGAGATTTCCATTTTGTCTATGGTCTATGTGATCTTTTTCGCGAGAAGATAAGAAACGCATCTTATATTGCAAACCCGGGTTGTTTTGCTACAGCCATTCTTCTTGCACTTTCTCCTTTGGCTATTGTTGAAGAACTGTCTGATGAAATTCATATACACGCTATTACAGGTTCAACGGGTGCCGGAAGGAAACTTTCGGAGAGCTCTAATTTTAGTTATAGAGACAATAATATTTCTGTATACAAACCTTTTACCCATCAGCACATTCCTGAAATAAGGAAGAGCCTTGCCGAGCTTTCGGGAAGCGATATTCCGCAAATCAATTTTGTGCCTTTGAGAGGGGATTTTACCAGGGGAATTTTTGCGAGTATCTATACACGAGCCTCAGAGAGGTTTGATTTAAGTGAGATGATTGAACATTTCAACTCTGTTTACAAAAACTCCCCATATGTGATAATCTCCGATGATAGTATTTCGCTTAAAGAAGTAGCTAATACAAACAAGGCCTTAATTCATGTGGAGAAGCATAATGGTTACTGGCATTTGACATCAGTTATTGACAATCTTATCAAGGGCGCATCCGGACAAGCGATTCAAAATATGAATATTATGTTCGGTTATGAAGAAAACTGCGCTCTCAGCTTAAAAGGAAGCGCATTTTAAATATGAAATCGTTTAACGTATATAAAACTTGGACTGTTGAGCCTGTCAAGGCTAAAGGCTGCAAAGTGTGGGACAGAGACGGAATAGAATATCTGGATCTTTATGGTGGACATGCAGTTATCTCGATTGGGCATGCTCACCCTTACTATGTAAAAATGCTTTGTGAGCAGATGGAAAAGATCAGTTTTTATTCTAATTCTGTACAAAATTCTTTACAAGTCGAGCTTGCCGACAAGTTAGGGAAAATAAGTGGGTATGATGATTATTCGCTGTTTCTTTGTAACTCAGGCGCGGAGGCTAATGAAAATGCTCTCAAGCTTGCTTCATTTGCCTCAGGGAAGAAAAGAGTCGTTTCATTTAAGGAGGCATTTCATGGAAGGACATCAGGAGCGGTTGCCGTAACTGACAATCCAAATTATGAAAGCCCTTTTAATGCCGGACATGAGGTGACATTTGTGCCGATTAATTCAGTCTCTGCAGTTGAAAACGAACTCTCCAAGGGGGATGTTGCTGCTGTAATAATTGAGGGGATACAAGGAGTTGCAGGAATATACGAACCTGATGCTTCGTTCCTTAAAGAGCTAAGTTTATTGACCAGGAAATTCGGAGCCTTTCTTATTCTTGATGAAGTTCAATCTGGCTATGGCAGAACTGGTCAATTTTTTGCTCACCAACATTCCGGAATCAAGCCTGATATCATAACAACAGCCAAAGGTATGGGCAACGGATTTCCAATAGGTGGAGTAATAATCTCATCTGAAATAAAACCGGTACCCGGCATGCTGGGAAGTACATTTGGAGGAAATCATCTGGCCTGTACCGCTGCTATTGCTGTTCTCGATGTACTTCAGTCAGAATCGCTGATACAAAATGCAGCAATAGTGGGAGAATGGTTGATTGCATCCCTTAAGAAAATACAAGCCGATATTCCGGGAAAAATAACTTCTGTTCGTGGCAGGGGATTAATGATTGGAATAGAATTGGATAATAAATATATCGAAGTCAGAGACAGACTTTTATTTGAGAATCATATTTTTACAGGAGGCTCTAAATCAAATATTATCAGAATTTTACCTCCACTTACGATTTCGATGGAAGAGGCAGAATATTTTTTAAAATCAATTACCTACCAGTTAAATAGATAATAATGAATAAATTCACTTGTGTTAAAGATATAGAGCCGTTAAATATTGCTTTGGCAAAAGCGACTGAGGTTAAAGCCAATCCATTTGCAGATCAGGCTTTAGGTAAAAATAAAACTTTATTGATGATTTTTTTCAATTCAAGCCTCAGGACTCGTTTAAGTACTCAAAAAGCTGCAATGAATCTCGGAATGAATGTGATTGTGTTGGATATCAATCAAGGAGCATGGAAACTTGAAACAGAGAGGGGGGTAGTAATGGACGGAGATAAGTCTGAACATATACTTGAAGCAATCCCTGTTATGGGCTCATATTGTGATATTATGGGCGTAAGGTCTTTTGCCAAACTTGAGGATAAATCTTACGACTACAGCGAGATAATTCTCAATCAATTTATAGAATATTCAGGGAGACCGGTATTCAGCATGGAATCTGCAACACGCCATCCGCTTCAGAGTTTTGCAGATTTAATTACTATTGAGGAGTATAAGAAAGTTGAACGACCCAAGGTTGTTCTTACATGGGCTCCTCACCCCAAACCGCTTCCACAGGCAGTGGCAAACTCTTTTGCGGAATGGATGAATGCGACAGACTATGAATTTGTCATTACTCATCCCGAGGGCTATGAACTCTCCGAAGAGTTTACCAAAGGTGCCAAAATCGAATATGATGTGGAAGCGGCTTACAAAAACGCAGATTTTATTTATGCAAAAAACTGGTCTAAATTTAGAGACCCTGACTACGGAAAAGTTGTAAACAAAGATAGAAACTGGACTGTAGATGCACGAAAGATGAAACTTACAAATAACGCCAAATTCATGCACTGCCTGCCTGTAAGAAGAAATATGATTGTAACAGATGAGGTCATAGAATCACCTGACTCAATCGTTATCCCGGAAGCAGCAAACAGAGTAGTTTCGGCCCAGGTAGTGCTAAAAGAGATGTTAAAATCTATAACTTAACTAATTGAATGTTATGAAACAGCTTACAGTTGTCAAAATAGGAGGAAATATTGTTGATCGTTCGGCTGCTCTTGAAGAATTTTTAAAGCAGTTGGGCAAAGAGAGTGGACCGAGAGTGCTTGTTCACGGTGGAGGCGCTATGGCCACAGAGCTATCTTCAAAGATAGGTCTTAAAGTAAATATGCAGGAGGGAAGAAGAGTAACTGACATGGATACTCTTAAGCTTGTTACAATGGTTTATGCCGGCTGG
>DOVA01000119.1 GCA_003520315.1 Rikenellaceae bacterium
CAAGTATATACAATTGGTATAGGATCCCCTGAAGGTAAACCTATACCGCTGCCTGAAGGTGGATTTTTGAAGGATAAAGATGGAAATATGGTTGTCTCAAAGTTGGATGAAAGAACACTTGTTGAGGTAGCAAAGGCCGGTGGAGGTGTTTATGTTAAAGCCGGTAACAGCGATTTTGGACTTGATGCAGTTGTCGAAAGAATACATAATTTGGAAAAACAAACATATAAATCTGTTGTATTTGAAGATTTTGACGAGCAATACATGTATTTCTTTGCCATTGCTCTTGTTTTATTTATCCTTGACTTTTTAATAGTAAACAGGAAAGGGAAGAATCTTTTTAAATGAGAGAGACATGAGAGGTAAAATTTTAACTATTCTTTTTCTATTTTTATACTCAGTTTCATGGGGGCAGGCTGACAAGTGGAAAGTCAGACAGGGTAATGCCTCTTATGAAAAAGGCAAGTATCAGGATGCTGAATTGGAATACAGAAGAGCTTTGGAAAAAAATCCAAAATCTACAAAAGCTGCCTATAATCTCAGCAATACAATGTACAGACTCAACAAACCTGAAGAAGCGGAAAAGTTAATGATGAAGATTGCCGATTCTGTTGATGACAAAGAGCTGAAATCTGCGGCTTATCATAATTTGGGAAATTTCAATCTGGCACAAAAAAAGTATCAGGAAGCAGTTGATGCTTACAAAAACTCGTTGAGAATCAATCCCAATGACATGGAAACTAAAGCAAATCTTGCATATGCCCAGAAGATGCTGAAGAATCAGCAGAAAAACAATGACCAAAATAAGGACAACGAAGATCAAGATAAGGATCAAAATAAGGATAAAGACAAAGATAAGGACAAGAATCAGAACGATAAAGACCAAAATAAAGATCAGAACAAAGACCAAAATCAGAATCAACAGTCTCCGCCAAAAATAACTCCTCAAACTGCAGAACAGATGCTTCAGGCAATTCAGAATCAAGAGAAGGAGACTCAGGATAAAGTGAAGAAAGAAAAGGCAAAGGTCTTTCAAGAAAGACAAAAGGAAAAAAATTGGTAAAGTATTTAATATATGGAAGTTAACCTATCAAAAAAGATAATACTGCTTTTCGGAGCCTTACTCACGTCGATAGCTGTATGGGCACAGGCAGCATTCACTGTCGATGTTCCGAAAGTAGTAGGGTTGGACGAAAATTTCAGACTTGTTTTTACTGCGACAGGTGAGCCGTCCAATTTCAATCCGCCTGAATTTAAGGATTTTGATGTATTGGCCGGACCATCTACATCGACGATGACCAGCACTCAGATAATTAACGGAAAGAGAACTGACAGTTATCAGGTGAGCTATACTTTTATCCTTCAACCCAAAAGTACAGGAACGTTTTCCATACCTTCTGCTTCTGTGACAATTAGCGGGAAGGTTTATCATACTAATCCCGTTTCTATTGAGGTGGTTAAAGGAGAAGGTTCATCTGCATCAGCTCCTTTGGGAAATGCAACTTCATCAAGCGGTACTTCTATCTCTTCAGACGATATTTTTATGAAAATGAGTGTCAGCAAGGGGAAGGTAGTTAAGGGAGAGACTCTTGTTGCAACGCTCAAACTTTATACAAAAGTGCCTTTAGCCGGATTTGAAAATGTTAAGTTTCCTTCATTCAACGGATTCTGGAGTCAGGAGATAGATACTCCTTCAAATATTGAATTTACAAGAGAGAGTGTTAACGGTAAGATATATAATGCTGCAGTTTTGAGAAGATATCTCTTAATTCCTCAACAAACAGGTAATCTTATTATAGACCCTTCAGAGATGACTTGTCTTGTTCAGGTAAGAGTTTCTTCCGGGGTTTCCAGATCTATTTTTGATGATTTCTTTGATTCTTATCAAGTTGTAAAGAAAAGAGTAAAAGCTCCTTCTATTCAGGTAAATGTTGCACCTCTTCCAGCTGGAGCTCCTGCCTCTTTTGCTGGGGGAGTTGGTGACTTCAAAATGTCTGTGAAACTGACAAGAGATTCTGTTAATGCAAATGAAGCTGTATCACTCATAGTTTCTATCAGTGGCTCAGGCAATCTTAATTTAATTGATGCTCCTAAAATTGAATTTCCTGCTGACTTTGAGGTTTATGATACAAAAATTTCAGATAACACTAGTGGGCCTGGAGCAAGAAATTCCGGAACCAAAGTGTTTGAATACCCTGTTATTCCGAGGGGAGCCGGAGTGTTTGAAATAGGTCCCGTTGAATTCAGTTACTATGATATTTCAGCTCATAAGTATAAAACTCTTAATTCTGGCAAACTGATTTTAAGAGTTGGCCAGGCAGTTGAGGGAACGGCTTCTTCTGTTGCATCACTCCCAATGGGTATTAATAAACAGTCTGTAAAAAGTATTGGAAATGATGTCCGTTATATTCGCACAGGTGTCTCAGGTTTGACAAGAGCCAATCACTTCTTTTTTGGCTCTTTTCCGTTTTTCGTATTCTTAATATTGATCGTGATAGCTTATTTTGCAATGGATAAATTTTTATCAAAGAGAATAGAGAGAAACAGAGATATTGCTGGAGTTAAGAACAGAAGAGCGCTTAAGGTTGCCAGAGCCAGACTTAATGTAGCAGAGAGTCTTATGAAACAGAATCTTTATAGTGCTTTCTTTGAGGAGTTGCATAGAGCCATACTTGGTTACTGTTCAGATAAGCTTAACCTTTCAATGGCTGAACTTTCAAGGGAAAATATTGCTGAATCTCTACAAGCAAAATCTGTAAGCAAGGAACATATTGATGAATTAATCTCGTTAATTGACACATGCGAATATGCAAGATTTGCACCTGATCAGGATAAACCAGAGATGAGCAGTAATTATAAAAGAGCAATAAAACTAATTTCAGAATTGGAGGTTTAGTCAATGAAACGGATATTTCTTCTAAATATTTTAATATTCTTTTGTCTAGCATCCTTTGGTCAGTCTCCCAAGGAATTGTGGACTGAAGCCAATAACAACTATTCTAAGGCAAATTTTGAAGATGCCTTGGCCGGTTTCAAGAAAATTGAAGAATCGGGATATGCTTCACCTGCTCTCTATTATAACATGGGCAATACATATTTTAAATTGAAACAGATAGGTAAGTCCATTCTTTATTACGAGAGAGCTCTCAAACTGGACCCTTCAGACAAAGATGCTCTTAACAATGTGCAATTAGCCAGAGAATTTACATTGGATAGAATAGAGGAAGTTCCTGATTTTAT
Organism: Rikenellaceae bacterium; assembly: GCA_003520315.1. The sequence goes on from DOVA01000119.1 coordinate 3,241, forward strand.
TCTTAATACATGGATAAAAAGCCTTAATTATTCTTTTTCGTCAGATGTTTGGGCATATATTGCTCTTGTTTTATTGGCCGGTGTTGCTCTTTTTCTTTTGCTTTTTAAATATGGACCGACATCAAGAGTCAGAAAGGGCTCTTTCTTTGCATCAATGGTCTTTTTACTCTTTTTCTGTATATCAATCTATTTTTCCTGGAGTCAGAAACATGTTTATAATCTCAAGGACACTGCAATAATCATGAAACCTGTAAGTACAATAAAAAGTTCTCCAGATAATTCAGGAAACACTCTTTTCATCCTTCATGAAGGGACAAAAGTTTCATTACTTGATGAGATAGGAGAATGGAAAAAAATTGAGCTAGCCGACGGGAGACAAGGCTGGGTATCTTCACTTGACATTGAGATCATATAAACCTTCTCGTGAGAGAAGATGATCTAGATTGCCAAGATTATACATAACTATTGCTGTCACTACTGAAGTGTGGTTCATATATTCGGGGATGCTCATGTTGTATGTGTCTCTTTCAGTATGCCAGATTTCCATGTAATTAAAGTCATAACCTTTAGGATCTCCGTTGTCAAAACTGATGGTTGGTACTCCATTCATAGCAAAATGGGCATGATCCGATCCACCGGCCGTCTTAGGCAGAGGACGAGGTTTTGAAGTTCTCTTGTTCAATTCAAAAGAAAAATCGGGATTTATTGAATAAAGCGGTTCACAAACCTTTTTGAAATCCTCATACATTGCTTCAGGCACAGTAATTCCTTTGGTAACAGTTGGTCCGCCATCACGATTAAAATAGTTGGAAATTTTAACAAGTTTTTCAGGATTGGTTCTTACCCAATACTCTGAACCTCTTAGACCAAATTCTTCACCTGCCCAGAG
>DOVA01000205.1 GCA_003520315.1 Rikenellaceae bacterium
CTATTGTTGTTAGCATGGGAGACTATGCAGCTTCCGGAGGTTACTGGATTTCCGCAAATGCAGATAAGATTTTTGCCAACAATACAACTTTAACAGGGTCGATTGGCGTCTTCAGCTTGGCACTTAATGCCCAAAAAACAATCGAAAATCATCTTTATATTAATCCTGAAACTGTCAACACAAACAAGCACAGTGACATTTTGTCGGTATACAGGCCTATGGACAACGAAGAGATTGCCTTTATGCAAAAAGAGGTTGAGAAAGTTTATAATCAATTTCTGAATCTAGTTGCAGAAGGAAGAGAGCTTTCTGTTGCTAATGTAGATTCAATAGCCCAGGGCAGAATATGGTCAGGAAAGGATGCTCTTCAGATAAAACTCGCAGATGAAACCGGAGGTATTCAAGATGCAATTACTTCTGCTGCAGCTATGAGTTCTGTGGAAAGTTACAGAGTAGTAGAGTATCCTATTCCTAAAACACAGTTTGAAAGAATTTTGGAACAATTTAAGGAAAGTGGTGAAGCTGTAAAAGTTTTGGCTAATCCCACATCTTTGTTCGACAAAGCCTACCGCTCACTTGCAAAAGAAAACGGAGTGAGGACATTTGCAAGACTTCCCTATAACATATATTATAACTGATTAACTGATAGATACCTCGAGAATTTCCGAAGTCGAAGATGTGATCTTGTATCTATCGTCAATCCTGTGATTTAATACACAAATAATATTTTTATTATCGTCAGAGAGCACCAGTTGGTGCTCTTTGATTTTGATGTCAAGCTTCTCGTCTATAAAAAAATCACTTAGTTTCTTAAAATTCTTCATGCCAAGTGGCATGAAACGATCTCCGTCACTCCAAACTCTGCATTCCAGTGGAAATTTGATCTTTGATGCATCCATAAATAAAATTTTTTTGGATGTTATAGGCATAAAATCTTTCTCTTTTGGATATATTCTCAAAAAAAACGTTTGACCAAGAATACTGATAGGAATGCGATCACCATATGGCTTCTCAATTTTAATTGAATTAAGCAAAGTTTGAGATTCAGACTCACTCGAAAATGGATAAATCAAAAGATAATCTCTATCCTTGACAGCAATATATTCTTTTGAATAAAATTTCTTTCCGGATTCCCTCTTTAACGATTTGTTAATTTCTATAGACTGACTTGAATTAAATCCATAATCGCCGAGAATCATATAAAGCCAATATTCAGAATGACCAGCTAAAAGCAAATTATCAATTCTGATTTTGTGAGGGAAAACTCCCTCTTGACGATCAAGAACTTGTGAAATAATTAGCTGAAACTGTTCATTAACAATCTCTGCTGCTTCACGAAAATATTTCATATCGCGCTCTATAGTTCTTAAAAAGGAAGGATTAATCAATGAAAATTGAGGAAATACATTATTCCTTATCCTGTTACGTGCAAAATTAACGTCATTGTTAGTGCTATCCTCCCTATAAGGAACATTATGACTCTTAGCATAACTTATTATCTCATCTCTGGTAAATTCAATCATTGGACGAATTACATTATCTCTCTCCTGCCTTATTCCTCCAAGTCCTTTGATACCAGTTCCTCTGAGAATATTCAAGAAAAACGTCTCAACAGAATCGTTAAGATTGTGTGCAACTGCCAGAAAATCAAATCCCTCCTCGTCCATCAACTTGTAAAACCAGTTATAACGCAATTCTCTGGCAGCCATCTCTATTGAAATACCATATTTAGAAGCATATTCCTCAGTTGCAAAAGCTGTAGTAAAAAGTTTAATTCCTCTCTCCTCTGCCCAATCAATTACAAGTTGTTGGTCTATATCAGCTTCTTCACCTCTTAGTTTAAAATTGACATTTGCTATTGAAAAATCACATTTGCATTCATAAAAGAGTGAAGCCATGACCATTGAATCAACACCTCCACTCACAGCCGCAAGTATTTTACCTCTGCGAGACATAAGATTAATCGCTTCCTTAAATTGTTGCAGCATTATTTTTTAAAATCTCCGAATGTATATGAAAATCCGAAAGAAAATATCTCTTTGAATTGAACTCTTGGTCCAGCCACACCCTTTGAATCCTCTATCAAAATATTATCATCATATACCAGATTTGTTTTGATATTAGCAGCAAAATATTTGCTAAGCTTGGAGGTCAAAGAGATGTCCCAATTAACTATCAGATTTTGAGGATCATCAAGAAAATCTGAAAATAAAGTAGCTGCTGTAATAAAGTCAATTCTATTAAAAATCCTTGTACTGTAATCAACCTTAAACTGCGCTCCCAGTTTTAGTTTAATCTTTTGATCCGCCTGGTTTCCGTATCTTGATCTTAATTTTTGTCTATCAACTATAGTCACGCTACCGGTCAAAGGTGATAAATTTAACGCCAATTTCTTTATTGGTCTATAATCCATACCTATTCCAAGAGAAGCATAAGCAGGAGAAAATGGCCCAGAAACCAGAATTCTTGTGGTATCTGAAGTATAATTATATCCTTTTGCAAACTGTGATTTAAAATTAAATATAGCCGAAAAATAAAACTTGTCTCCCCACGCTCTATATCCAAATTTCGAATCAAAAATTATTTTGTCATCACTTTTTTTGTTCTGTGCACCAAATTGTTGAATAAAACCGTAAGCAAGCTGCAATCTACTCTCCCAGAAAAGTGTCTTGACTGCGTAATTAGCATGCATGTTCAATGCTCCATTCATTGCAAAAGATGGGTATCCTCCTGAAGCCCAATTTGTAAAAGATGTTTGGGTTATTCCCAAATCCAGTAAAGCTCCTTTCTTCCAGTTACTTTTTGGTTGTAGTGGTGGAGGGGTTAACTGAGGCACTTTAAATTTGGAAGCAATAGAAACACATAGCTCATAGCCCTCACTGCTCTTTTTCTTAATGTCCTGAGCATGTGCAGGCCAAATTATCATTAAGGATAAAAAAATTATAACAAGTCTAATCCTCCAGGACATCGTCCGAATTATATTTAAACCCCATACGTTTGCCTGTTTGCAATTTTGCACTCTCTATCTTGTCATTCATCTGCTCCACACTTGCTACTTTGACAAGATCAAATGGAGGGACAAGAAGATCGAATGAAAGTGAATAAAGAATAGCAGTCTCAACTATCTGAACCAGTTCCTCCTTGCCAAGAGCAGATTTTCCAAATGCACTGACAACTTTGTTCCTTTGTCTTTTGCCCTCTACAAGAAAGAACTTGTCTTTATTTACAAAAACTCTTGCCACAAGATACCCCAAATCCTCTCCTCTGTTATACTTAAGGGAGTCTGAAAGAAAATTATAAATACTTATGATTCCGCAGTAAGAATTAGTCGGATCTTGCTTAACATATTCATTTTTCCATATGGGATGGTTTCTATCAAAAAGAAAAACATCAGAATGCATGCTGAAAATTAGAACATCATCAGCAAATTTAAACTCCGCTTCAAATTTACCCCTGTCCCTGTACTCAAGCCTTATCCTCCTGTTGTCGTTATCGAGAAGATCATTAAGGTCATTACTCATCTCATTAATAATATCCTTTAACTGAGAAAAAACCTCTGAGGTCTGATTAAATACCTGAAGTTTAAGTTGCGCCTTTTTATTAAGCGCTTCCAGTATTTCCTGCTGTCTTGACGGTAATTCCGTTGCCATATTAGTTATTATAATTCATTTTTCTGTAAAAATAGAAAATAAGTTTCAATTTAGTATGCTCTTGCAAAAACAACTCTTCTATGTGAAGGTTTACCACTATAAATGCATTTGCCCTCCTCCTCCTCTGAATCCAATGGGATACACCTGATAGTAGCTTTAGTCTCCTCCTTGATTTTTGCTTCAGTCTCTGCAGTACCGTCCCAGTGACACAGCAAAAAACCCCCATCTTCAATTTTTTCTTTAAAGGTATTGTAATCATCTACCTTAAATGTATTTTCTGCCCTGAATTTCAAAGCCTTATTATAAATATTTTCCTGAATATCCTCTAACAAAAGTGAAATTCGTGTTTCAAGACCATCTTGACTTGCTATCTCCTTGGTTAATGTATCTCTCCTTGAAATTTCAACAGTGCCATTTTGTAAATCTCTTGGTCCAACAGTCAATCTTACAGGAACACCTTTAAGTTCCCATTCTGCGAATTTGAAGCCTGAACGCAGATTGTCCCTATCATCAATTTTAACTGAAATGCCAACTCCTTCCAATCTTTTTTTAATTTGAGACATGTTTTCCAAAATATTGGAAAAATCTCCTTCGTTCTTAATAACAGGAACCATTACTACCTGAATCGGAGCTAGCTTAGGAGGAAGCACCAGACCATTATTATCACTGTGAGCCATAACAAGTGCTCCCATAAGCCTTGTAGAAACGCCCCATGAAGTAGCCCACACATAATCAAGCCCTCCCTCTTTATTGGCAAACTGAACATCAAAAGCTTTGGCAAAGTTTTGACCGAGAAAATGAGAAGTGCCAGCCTGAAGAGCCTTTCCATCCTGCATCATAGCCTCTATGCAAAGAGTATCTATTGCTCCTGCAAATCTCTCGCTTTCAGTCTTTCTTCCCACAATTACAGGCATTGACATGTACTTTCTCGCAAATTCAGCATAAACTTGCACCATTTTCATTGTCTCCTCAATTGCCTCTTCGCTTGTAGCATGCGCCGTATGACCCTCTTGCCAAAGGAACTCAGTTGTTCTGAGGAACAGTCTTGTACGCATCTCCCATCTTACAACATTTGCCCA
>DOVA01000201.1 GCA_003520315.1 Rikenellaceae bacterium
CCCGTCCGCCACTCAGTCAACCAATCCCTTCCTTCGAGCAAGCTCTCCAGTCGTTCATAATTGCTTCGTTCGACTTGCATGTGTTAAGCACGCTGCCAGCGTTCATCCTGAGCCAGGATCAAACTCTTCATTGTAAAAAAAATTTAGTTTCCTAGCTTCTATCGTATATCCTATTAAGAAATTAACGCTCTTATTTATATTGTGCTTGTCTCCCAGTCTTATCAATGAACTTGCCCAAAATCCCGTTTGGGGAGTGCAAAGGTAATAACTTTTCTCCTCTAAACAAATATCTGGAGAAAAATATCCGGTTATTCTTTATAAAATAAAGCTAAGATACCATCTGGGAAATATTCATCTATTTCTTAGAGAGCTTTTCTGTTAATAGAGGAATTATTTTGCTTTCATCACCAACAATTCCCAAATCAGCAGTTTGGAAAATGGGAGCATTCTTGTCCTTGTTTATGGCAATAATATAGCCTGACTCCTCCATACCTGCCAAATGCTGAATAGCACCTGAAATACCAATAGCAAAATAGAGATCAGGACGAACAGTTTTACCGGTTTGACCTACCTGCCTTTCATGTGGAATTATGCCGGCATCAACCATAGCCCTTGAAGAAGAAACTTCTGCCCCAATCACTTCTGCGAGTTTGGCCAATCGCTCAAACCCCTCAGCATCACCAACTCCCCTGCCTCCAGAAACTAAAACTTTAGCCTCGGTAATATCAATCAGATTCTTCTCTTCTTTAACCATCTCAATAATCCTTACCCGAAATTTTGATTTGTCAAAATTAATATTTATCCGTTCCGCAATGCCCTTGCGATTATCATCCCTTGCACCTTTCAACATAACTCCCGGCCTCACTGTAGACATCTGAGGACGGTGATCCTTGCTAAGAATGGTTGCCATAAGATTTCCGCCAAATGCAGGACGAGTCATAAGCAAATTTCCGTCTTCAGAAATATCGAGTCCTGTACAATCAGCTGTAAGTCCTGTACCAATTCTGGCTGAAAGTCGTGGACCAAGATCCCGGCCAATTGTGGTTGCTCCAATAAGAACAATAGAAGGGTGCCTTTCATTTATAATCTGGGCAACAGCCTGAGCATAAGGCTCAGTTGAATATACTTCCAATTCAGGAGCATCTACACACAAAACATTATCTGCACCATAAGCAATCAGATCTTGAGATTTAGTTGCAATATTATGTCCCAATAACATTGCATATACCTTCTCCTTTAAGACAGAAGCAAGTTCGGCTGCTTTTGTAAGTAATTCAAAAGAGACATTTTGAACAATGCCGTCACGCTGTTCAATAAAAACATAAATATCTTTGTATTGTGATTTATCTATCATGACTTTTCTCTTAAATAATAAATTTCTCTTTCAATTTTTCAATAATAATCTCAACAGCTTTGGCAGGTTCAACTTCATAGATCTTACCGGCACCTCTGGCACCCTTAGTAAATGATTTCCATACTCTAGTAGGAGATCCTTTGAGTCCGAGCAATTCTTCAGATACGTTAATATCTGCACAGCCCCAAATGTCGACTTGACGCCTATAAGCATTGATTATGCCACCAACTGTCATATAACGAGGCTTGTTGGCAGCTGACGAGACAACTGTCATAAGACATGGCGTCTCAACCTCTACTATCTGACTGCCTTCTTCAATTGTCCGCTTAACTTTGAAATAATTCGGAGCAGTATAGTTAAACTCCTCTACATAGGTAACTTGAGGAATATCCAAATGTTCTGCTATTTGAGGGCCAACCTGAGCAGTATCTCCGTCAATTGCCTGGCGGCCTGTAATAATTAGATCATAATCCAGCTTTCTTAGAGCACCTGCAAGAGCTCTTGAAGTAGCTAAAGTGTCAGCTCCTGCAAACTTTCTATCGGTAAGGAGAATCGCTCTGTCTGCCCCCATCGCAAAAGCTTCACGTAAAATATCATCAGCACTTGCAGGCCCCATTGTAATTACAGTAACATATGCACCAAAATTGTCCTTAAGTTTTAGCGCAAGCTCCAAACCGCTTTTATCATCAGGGTTCATAATACTTGGAACACCTTCACGAATCATTGTTCCTGTTTCAGGATTGAGTTTTATCTCTGTAGTATTAGGTACTTGCTTTATACAAACGACTATATTCATTTCAATTAATTTATTTTAACAAACTTGAAGCAATAACCATCCTTTGAACTTCGGATGTGCCTTCATAAATTTCAGTGATCTTGGCATCCCTCATCATTCTCTCAACAGGGTATTCTCGAGTATAGCCATAGCCACCATGAAACTGTACTGCTTTTATGGTCATCTCCATCGCCGTTTCTGATGCAAAAAGTTTGGCTCTAGCAGCCTCTGTAGAATAATTTTGTTTTTGATCCTTTTTAAAGGCTGCACATCTTACAAGCAAACGCGCAGCTTCTATTTTCGTATTTAAATCGGCTAACTGAAACTGTGTATTTTGAAATTGACTTAATGGTTTACCAAATTGTTTTCTCTCCTTGACATATTTAACAGTTTCATCCATAGCTCCCTGGGCTATACCAAGAGCTTGAGCTGCTATTCCAATTCTTCCTCCATCAAGAGTCTTCATGGCAATTCCGAAACCACCACCCAATTTTCCAAGTAAATTTGCTTTTGGAACTCTACAGTTTTCAAATATTAGTTCACTTGTTGAGGATCCTCTTATTCCAAGTTTTTTTTCCTTCTTACCAACCGAAAACCCGGGAACATCACTCTCCACTATAAAAGCCGAAATACCACGAGTCCCAAGTGACCGGTCTGTCATAGCCATCACTATATATACTTTTGCATAACCGGCATTCGTAATAAAAATCTTGTTGCCATTGAGGATGTAATAATCCCCGTCCAGTGTAGCCGTAGTCTGCTGAGCAGAAGCATCAGTCCCAGCATTTGGTTCAGTTAGCCCAAAAGCCCCAAGCCATTCTCCAGAGCACAATTTTGGAAGATACTTTTTCTTTT
>DOVA01000090.1 GCA_003520315.1 Rikenellaceae bacterium
AGCATGATGTTCATAATCCCGATACCTCCAACCACGAGAGAAATTGCAGCAATACCGGAAAGCAGTGCTGTTAAAAGTCCTGTCACCGACCCAACAGTATCCAGTGCCTGTTGTGCACTGTTTACTGAAAAGTCATTGTTCGCGCCCTCGATAATGTCATGCTGATCTACCAACAAAGCGGTTATGTCATTAACTGTTTGATTTACCAGCTCTCCGTTTTCAACTTGTATTAAAATTTGGGAAACATAATCTTGTCCAAGCAGAATCTTCATGGCAGTGTTTACCGGAATGTAGACACCTTTGTTGGGGTTTGAGAAAGCACTACTATCTTTTTCTTGTAAAACTCCGATTATTCTAAAGGATTTGTTATCAAGTTTTATGGATTCTCCAACAGGTTCAGCTTCTTCACCAAATAAATCAGTAACTACATCCGCTCCAATTACTGCAACGCGAGAAGGACTGGTTTCATCATCTTTGCTAAAGAACTCTCCTTGGTTAACTTCAAGTGATTGGATAATTGGATAATCTGATCCAACACCTTGAACTGTAGCATTTACTGTTTGTCCATTAGCACTTACCTGAAGCGGTTTCGAAGCTACTCCGGATACAGCTGAGATATTTTGTAGCCTAGACTTGTCAGCAAGTGCTTCTACATCTTCCAGTTTAAGAGTGTCCGTTTGGTTTTGCTGCGGCCCCTGTCCACCCCCGCTAGACCCTGGAAGTATAAATACTGTATTTGTACCAAAAGAAGACAACTGTCCGGTAATACTGGCTGTAGCCCCTTGCCCCAGTGAAATTATTAAAATAACAGAGGCAATGCCAATAATTATTCCCAGCATAGTTAGCAGAGTACGAAGGATATTCCCCCTTAAAGCCCCGATCGCAGATGATATAAGTTCGTTGTAGTTCATAATTAGTTTTTTGTATCTGAAATAATATCCCCATCTTTTAAGCGGATGGTGCGTTTTGCAAGGGCTGCGATATCATCCTCATGGGTAATAAGGACGATTGTGTGCCCTTTTTTATTAAGATCACGAAAAAAAACCATTATTTCATGAGCTGTTTTGCTGTCCAAATTTCCGGTTGGTTCATCTGCAAGTATTATTGCGGGATTCATTACCAACGCCCGGGCAATGGCTACCCGTTGGATTTGACCGCCGGAGATATGGTTGGAAAGATTATCTGCTTTATCGTCAATGCCAACTAGTTCCAAGCATTTCATCGCTCTTTTTTTTCGTTCCTCAGCATCAATGCCGGCATACATCATCGGCCGTTCAACATTTTTAAAAACGGTGGTTCTCGGGAGCAAGTTGAAAGCTTGGAAAATAAAACCAATTTCGTGGTTTCGGATATAAGCCAGATCATCACTATTGTAAGTACTGATATCCTTGCCTTTTAAAAAATATTTACCACTCGTTGGTGTGTCAAGTGCTCCTAAAATATGCATTGTGGTCGACTTACCTGATCCAGAAGGACCCATAATCGCCACAAACTCGCCTTTATAGATGTTAAGAGAGATTCCCTTTAGTGCTCGGTAGGTGTCCTCTCCAACCCCATAATCTTTAATTATTTTTTTTAGTGAAATAACAGGTGTTCTTTTTTTCATACATATTTTATCTTCCAAACGGTCCACCACCATTGGCTTCAACAACTCCATTTTTGGCACCTGTAATAATCTCTTTACCTTCTTTAATTCCACTCACTATCTGAGTTCTTTCAGAACTCTTAATGCCTACTTCAACTGGAATATATTTTGGAGAATTGGTCTGCGGGTCAATTAGTTGAACCGCCTTGCCCCCTTGATAGGGTTTAATTGCGCTGTTTGGAACAGTTAAAGTGTTTTCGGCTTTATCAACCACAATATCTACATTTGCTGTCATTGTTGGACGAATGGAATCTTTGGGGTCTATTATTTCAACCACCACTGTATAAGTAATAACCCCACTAACGTTTGTGCCTATCGTATCAACGTGGGTAACTTTCCCTTGAAACTTTTTCCTGGGGAAAGCGTCCAGTGTAAAGGTAGCAGGCTGACCTACTTTTACTTTCGGTATATCGACCTCATTCAGCTCAAGTGTTACAGTATAGCTAGAAAAGTCACCAATCGATAAAACAGTCATGCCTCCTGATGTATTATTTCCAGCAGTCACATGATCCCCAACTTTTGATAGAAAATTAGCCACAGTTCCACTTGCAGGAGCACGGACTATAATATTTTGCGTTGCATAATAGGCTAACTCAGCCGATTTCAAGGAAGCTTCGGCAGCTGCTATTGCATCGTAAGCGGAATCGCGAGCTGCTTGTGCTGTGGTCCTTGCTGCCTTTTGAGCAAATGTCTCATCTGAATCATGATCTTTTACATCGTCTTCCACTTTTTGTGCGGTTGCCTCGCGGTCTCTATACGTGTTTAGGGCTTGATTATAGGCAGAAGAAGCACTTTGGTATGTTGCAAAAGCTGTGGCTTTTTCTTGATCTGTAGCAGTGCTCCTAACTTTAAAAAGATTCTGACCTGCCTTAACTTCTGCGCCATTTTCAATATATACAGCCTCCATAATTCCAGTTGAGCTTGAGTAAACATCAACTATACCAGAAGAGTTTACATTTCCAGTTTCAGACACAATTTGCTCAATATTGCTTCTTTCGACTTTCTGAAAGAGATATTCCGGTTGATTGTTTGTATTTCCGATACGATTGAACGCAAAATAAACAACTCCAAGAACCAAGATGACAGTAAATATTTTTTTAACTAGACTAAGTTTCAAAAACCATTTTTTGACACGAACAGCCCCACTTTTTATTTTTTTAAAGATTTTCATTTTACTTTTCTTGCTTCTCTAGCAAATGAAGTATTTTTTTGTGGATACGTATTAGATCTTTCAAATCAGTTTCAGTTATCAAATTTAAAACCTTACCCATTTTGAGAAACATTCGCTTACGTGTCTCAATTATCTCTGCCTTGCCTTTATCACTTAGATTAAGACGTACTATCCTACGATCGTTAACATCGGGTTTTCTGGAAATTAGTTGGTTCTCGGTTAATCTGTCTGTAAATTGAGCAATAGATGAAGACGACATGTTTAAAGCTCGTGCCAGTTCACTTACAGTCGAGTTTGGACTTTCGCTCAAATAAGATAGTCCTTGCATTTGCAAAAATGTCGCAGTCTTATCTTCCAAAGAGTAGTTAACATTTTTTTCTGTAATGCGACTAATTTTTATTAAAGTTGCAAAAAACTCTTCGAATAATTCTTGTTTAATATTGTTCATGATTAGCTTAGACATTAAGTATCTTAACACATAAGACATTGATGTCAATAGTTAATTCAAAATATTAAAAACCTTCCTTTTTTATACTGTCTCATTTGTCTCGTTTAGCCTTGATGTGAGACAATTGTTATGAGGACATAAAGGGTCTAGACCGACCTGCTCAACTCATCTTTCGCTAAAGCTTCAGAATGATTATACTGANNGTTAAGTTTAAAATCTCACATTTTTACTACGGATACACTTCAGACTTAAGGAATAGGTTTAATCTTCATAATACTGGCAAGGTGTTTTCAACAAAAGCATATATTCCATGGAAATTAGTCTGGTATGGATCATTTGATAGCGAGCAGGAAGCAAAAGATTTTGAACTATATTTGAAAAGCGGTTCAGGTAAAGCATTTGCTTA
>DOVA01000178.1 GCA_003520315.1 Rikenellaceae bacterium
GTCATTATGGAACCGTCTATAAAACTCTCTATCTCATAGTGTTCATGCGCAGGAATAAAAATATCGTCACCTCTTCTCTCCACAGTAACACCAAGCCTCCTGAACTGGGCAGGAATAATCCCAAGCTCATCATAAGCACTATTCCTGATAGTCACCTCACTTGCAGTCATGGCTGCCAGACCAATAAAGCTACCAATCTCCACCATGTCCGGAAGAATAGTATGCTCCGTGCCATTCAAAGAGGACACACCTTCAATAGTCAACAGATTGGAACCAATCCCCGAAATTTTTGCTCCCATCCTGTTCAGCATTCTGCAAAGCTGCTGAATATAAGGCTCGCAGGCAGCATTATAAATGGTAGTACAACCTTCAGCAAGAACCGCTGCCATAATGATATTAGCAGTACCTGTAACCGAAGCCTCATCGAGAAGCATATAACAACCTTTCAAACCGTTGGTAGTGAGCTCAAAAGAATTTCCACTCATTTCAAAATCAAACCTTGCCCCAAGTTTCTCAAGACCTGTCAAATGGGTATCAAGACGTCTGCGCCCTATTTTGTCGCCGCCTGGCTTAGGCATGCAAGCAAAGCCAAATCTGGCGAGCAGGGGTCCTACAAGCATTACGGAACCACGCAGTGATGCAGAAAGACGGCAAAAATCTGCAGACCTCACAAAATCAAGATTTATATTTTTGGCACAAAAAGAGTAGCTGTAGGAGGCCTGTTCCAGGGCCGGGACGGCGAGTTGCTCGGTTGGGGCGAGTTGCTCGGCCGGAGCGAGTTGCTCGGTCGGAGCAAGTTGCTCGGCCGGAGCGGCCGCTCCGACAATTCCACTTCCCAAATTACGCCCCAGACGCCTCACCTCAACCCCCAAATCCACAAGAAGCTCAATTAACTTATTGACATCCAAAATATTGGGCACGTTATGCACAACCACATTTTTATCAGTCAGCAACACAGCCGATAAAATTTGCAACGCCTCATTCTTAGCACCTTGCGGGACCAACTCACCTTTAAGACGATGCCCACCTTCTACTTTAAATACCGCCATAATAAAAATTATTGTAATAGATCTACAGTTTTTCCAAGAAAAGATTATCCATTTCTCTTCTGGCCAGACATTTTCTTTTTGTTACCCTGTCGAAAACTACGATGCACGTTGCGAGAAGAAGTATGCCCTGCACTATGAACATTACCACTATTTCCTTGAGGAACAAAAGTACTCAGATGCATATTCTCAGGAATTTTGATCTTGCCGTCGGAAAGTTCCACAATATCCTTAAAAATAGTCTCATCACTAACAGTGTCCTTATTCCAGATAAGATACTGCTGTCGCATATAATTGGCCAAAACCAGAATCATACTGTCACGTGCTTCACCCTCTTCCTTGTTTGCCACCATTTCAATCATATTCTGAATATTGCGTCCATAGTGAGGCGCTTTTAATGGCCTCTTTTCCAAAGGAATAGGATTAGGCTTTGTTACAAAAGTTTCTCTCGTCGGAACAGGATAAGGAGAATCTATATCTATCTGAAAGTCAGAAATTATATAGACATGATCCCAAAGCTTGTGCCTAAAATCACTCAAATCCCTGAGTTGAGGATTCAAAATGCCCATCACAGCCACAACCGCCCTGATCTGTTCATTTCTCTTCTCCTTGTCCTTAATATTCTTAACACGCTCAATCATCTTTTGAACATTCCTGCCATATTCCGGCATAATCAACTTAGGCCCCTGAGTATTATAATCCATAAATATCTATATTTTTCACACTAAACTTATTAATTACGAACTTATTAACTACGAGCCAGTCTTTAACACTCTAACCTCCGACTGCAACTTGTCACTTTCCAATTCCGGTGTTAATTTATCAACTTCCGGGTTTAATTTATCAACCTCTGGCTTTAACTTATCAACCTCAGGCTTTAATTATACACTTTCAAGTTTTGACTTATTTACCGCCGGTTTTTAACTTATCAACCTCCGGCTTAAATTATACACTTTCAAGTTTTGACTGATTTACCGCCGGTTTTAACTTATCAACCTCCGACAAAGATACATAAATTTTAGCACCTAATTCCTGTAAAAAGAGTGTCACCTGATTCTTCTCAACTTTCAACACCTTACAACACTTATTTTGAAAAGGGCCGGAAACAATCTCAACTTGGTCACCGGCATAAATAATTTCCTTATTCTCCGCAATCTTCAGAAATTCCTTAATAGCCTCAATCTCACATTCTCTAACAATAGCAGGACGATGCAAATAATAAATAATCTTTTTAATGCCGTATATCATTAATAAAGAATACAAATTATGCTCAGAACACTTGACAAAAACATAAGAGTTAAAAAGCGGAACTTCAACTGTTTTCATTCTGTCACTCCATTTTTTTCTCTTCTTGTGAGTCGGAAGAAAAACCTCAACGCTATTATTTCTCAAACGTGCGGCCACACGTTTCTCCGCCCTGGGAGAGGTATATAAAACATACCAAGACATAGCGCTAAATAATTATCTGAATTTGATTGCAATTTAAGAAAAAAAACTTACACCTGTCGCACCTGTCGGAGTTTGTTGTAAAACGCTGATTTACAGATGTATAAAAATTACATCTTTCTAAAAGTCAAATTTTACATCATTCATTTTCAGCGTTTTACAACAAACTCCGACAGGTGTGCTCAGCAGCATGGCCATCCCCAAAAATTTGAGGGAAATCAATTTCCTTATTCTGAAACTCCTCAAAACCGGCTAAAATTTTGACATAATCAGCATCCACAAGTTTGGCAGCACCACATTCCACTATCTCAACCCATTCAGTTTCAGGCCGAAGAATCAGAGAAGGTTTTTTAAAAAAGAAAGCTTCTTTCTGCACACCACCTGAGTCAGTAATTATAAGTTTAGCAGCCTTTTCAAGAGTAATCATCTCAAAAAAAGATGCCTCAGGCAGAAGCAGCACTCCGGAACGAAGAGTTTCAAAGTCAAATGCCTGAGTTTCAAATGCCTGAGTTTCAGTCCCATTCTCAAATGCTCCAGAGTCAAACTTATTCACATACTTATAAATAAGCTCATTGCAAGAAGGAACATCTCCGTAATTACTTTTATCCGTCCCAATTGCATTATCATCAACAAACCTGTCAATATCATCAAACTTGTCAACATTGTTAAGCTTATCCGCTTCAACAAGCTTGTCTTTATCAACAAACCTGTCAGCGTCGTCAAACTTGTCAGCGTCATCAAACCTGTCACCGTCGTTCATAAAAGTATCAATCTCTCGCCTAAGCTTGACAACTCTCTCATAAATAGTTGCTTCCAAAGAATTTTTTAACATCTTTGCAGTGCGGGGATGAAGTGGAACAATTACAGGAATATTTTCAGCAATGTCTGCCAGTGCCTTAAATATAGCATTTAACCTCATCGGATTATCTGTATTAATATCCCTGTGAACAGTAGCTAAAACGAAATGTTTTTTTGTTAACTGCCACCGCTTCTTTGTAACTTCAACCTGATTTTTCTTTGTCTCCCCCACCTGCTTTGTAAAGCGCCCTTGATCGGAAAAATTAGCGCTATTAACATTTGAAGAATTATTTAAAATTCTCTCAACAATCCCCTCAAGTGGCGCCTTCTCATCTGCCAAATCAGCAAAAAAAAGAGAATTGTCGTACATTACATCTCCTGTGAGAAAAATTCCAGGATTGTCAATCGAAAAATTATTTCTAACATTTCTAACATTAAAATTTTGATTATTTTCTTTTCTTGCTTCACCTTCAGCATCTGAGCCTTTATGCGACTTTTCACTCTGCCATTCGAAAAGCCTTTCGCCAATACCTTCACGCTTCAGATTTTTAATTCCCGCCTCAGTTGGGACAAATAGAAAAGTAGATACATGATCACA